>JBAUXQ010000273.1:0-3074 GCA_049584355.1 Roseiarcus sp.
GGAGCGGCTGGAGCCGGCGGGGGCGCCGATGGCGCGCTTGACTGGCCTTCCATCCGCTTCAGCTGATCGAGAATATTGCCGGGCGAGATCGGCGTCGGCGCGGTTTGGCCCGCGGGCGCTGGCGCGCCGCCCTTGTCGAGAATCGAGTGCGGCGCGCGGCTCCAGCTCGAGAGGATCGACATCAGAAGCGCGGTGGCGAAGAACATCGCGCCCAAGATCGCGGTCGCGCGCGACAGCGCGTTCGCCTGGCCGCGGCCGGTCATGAAGCTGCCGGTTCCTCCGCCCGTCCCGAGGGCGCCGCCCTCGGAGCGCTGCAAAAGGACGACCGCGATCAGCGCGACCACGATCAGAATGTGAATGACGATCAGAACGGATTGCATGAAGGTCTCGAACCGGCGGAACGCGGGGCCGGGCGGCCGGCGTCACCAAAAGATGGCGCGCTCCTATCACGGCGCAAGAGGGGCGTCCATCGGAACGCAATCGGACGTTGCGATAGCCCATCAGAAGGCCGAAGAGCGGCCTTTGCGCAAGGATTGCTGCACAAGATCAGGAAAGATGCGAGATCGCGCGCCCTGCCGAGCATCCATGGTCAAGGCCGCTGTCGGCGATAGGCCGGCGCTGGCGGTTGCGTTAGGCTTTCCCACGTTGACTTTCGTCACTCATGATGGCGGTCGGACATGCTGATTTCCCGGCGCGGGCTGATTGCTTTCCTGACGAGCGCGCCTGCGCTCGCGCTCGCTTCCCCCTGCTGCGGTCCGATTGCTCCGCAAGGCGCGCGGCTCGCCGCCTTGCTCGATGGAACCGGCGTCGACCACCTCTGGCTCGCTGGAGACAAGGTTGACTGGGAGACCGGGGAGTCGCGCGGCGCCTGGAACGACGGAAGAGCGCACACCCACTGCTCGGCTTTCGTGGCCAGCCTCGCCAAGCGGCTGGGGATCTACGTCTTGCGGCCGCCGGACCACAGCGCCATGCTGCTGGCGAATGCGCAGATGGGCTGGCTCGGGAGCGCCGCGGCTGCGAGCGCTGGCTGGCGGCCGCTGCCCGGCCCGGCCGCGGCCCAGACGCGCGCAAACCAGGGCGATCTCGTCCTGGCTGCGTTTGAAAACCCTGACCCGGACATGCCCGGTCACATCGCCATTGTCCGCCCATCCGACGTCGATGCGACGACCTTGGAGGCGCAGGGCCCGTTCGTGACCCAGGCCGGAGGGCACAACGCACTATCGACGCCGCTGGCGCGAGGTTTCAGGAATCACCGCGGGGCGTGGCTCCCCGGCGGAGGCGGCTCCATTCGCTTCTTTGCCCACTCGATTCAATGGCCGCAGGGGCGTTGAGAGGCGCGCGGCAGAATCCGGTCAGCGACAGGCGGCGGCTATAGTGAGGAATATCGCCGCCTTCGGGCTCGCGCGGCCGACCGACGCTCCGCCCTCAACTCGCCCGGGGAATAAAGCCAGGCACACCGGTCGCCACCACAGCGTTGAACCGGACGTTCGTCGATATATCGTCCCGAATCTCCCGCATGGCGTCTTCCGGCAGGGTCGAAATCTCAAAGTTTTCTTGGATATGGCGAGGTTTCGTCGACGTGGTCAGGACAGCGGTCCCGCGTTGTACGGCCCAGGCCAGCGCAACTTGAGCAGGGGTCTTGTGGACTCGCTGCGCGATGTTCGTAATCACCGGGTCGTCGACGATTCTAGGCGCCATGTCATGTCCCAACGGTGCGCCCGCTTGGACGACGATCCCATGCTCCCGACAGAAGTCGAGCAGGTCCCATTGAGGGAGATAAGGATGCAATTCAACCTGCACGACTGCAGGCTTGATCCGCGCGGCCGCAACGATCGGTTGCAGGTTCTCCAAGGTAACATCTGTTAAGCCGATCGATTTGCAGTCGCCGTCGTCCACGAGGCGCTCGAGCGCGCGCCACGTTTCGATCAACGTCACGCCGGAATCATAGATGACTTGACCGTGCTCGTCCCTCGGGTCCAGTTCGTCGCCTGGCCGAAAGGCAAAAGGGGTATGGATGAGATAGCAATCGATGGTGTCGATCTTCAGTCGCAGGCGGCTGGCGTCAAAGGCGGGCTTGACCCGCTCAGGACGATGATTGGTGTTCCATAGCTTTGTGCTGACGAAAACATCCTCCCGTCGAATCGCCCCGGCGCTGAGCGCTCCCTGCATCGCATCGCCAACCGCTTCTTCATTGCGGTAGCGCTCCGCACAATCGAAATGTCGGTATCCCACTTCCAGCGCCGTCTTGGTCGCTTCCTTGGTCACGAGAGGATCGCGTATCAGCGTGCCAAAGCCGACGGCCGGGATTGCGCCAGATCCGTGGGTGAGAGGAATCTTCGTAAAGCGAAGCATATCGGGGTCAGCCATGCTGATATTCCTCACCTGTTGAGCGCCTGCGAACCGCTGACAAACCGATTGCCGCGAACGTAGAATCGCAGCTGACTATCGGCCGCGCGCGTAATGCCGATCCGTTTGCTCCGCCCGATTTTGCCGGACGCCAGACCATTGGATCCGAGCCAGAGCGGGCCGGCCTGACAGAGGTCGATCCCGTCCAGCCGGCGATCGATCCTCAACGCCTCGCACAGTCGTCCGGGGCCCCGCGCCAAGTCTCGCACCCGCTCGACGCCCCGATTTCGCTCCATGATCGCAATGCCGATGGTTGGCTCGATCGCCCTGATCAAGACGCCCGCGCCGATCCCCGGCGTCTCGCTGGAGACGTTCAGCATCAACGAGACGCCATAGGCGAGATAAACATAGGCGTGCCCGCGCTCGAGGAAAAGCGCGCGATTGCGCGGGGTCATGCCGCGATAGGCGTGACCCGCGGGATCGCCGACGTCATAGGCCTCAGTCTCGACGATGCAGCCGCCCGCCATGCCTTCAGCCAGCTTCCGCACGAGCATTTTGCCGATCAGAAAACGGGCGAGCTCAGCGGTGTCGACGGGCATCTCCGCCCGGTCCAGCACGCGCGGGCGCGCCACGGTCCTGCCAATTTCATCCCGTTCGGCCAACCCCACGCGCGCGCAAGGGTCCAGGCTCGAAAGGGTCGGCAAAGTATTGGGTCTCGCGGGCGACCT
>JBAUXQ010000274.1:0-2103 GCA_049584355.1 Roseiarcus sp.
TGCTCGCGTCAGGCGCTCTTTCGCCTGCCGCCGTGTTACGCGTCCGCCCCGGCTCGCGCAAGTTCATGCCGCGGCCGCAGCAGATAGAACTCGCCGCGCTCGAGCGACTCGATCATCTCCGGCTCGAAGGCGCCCAACGGCAGTCTCAACGCCTGGGCCACGGCAGCAAGGCCGATGTCGTGATAGATGCGGGCGAGAACACTGCCGGCCCTTCGCTCGTCGTCCGCATCGGGGATAATGTGAAAATCGTTGCGCATCTTGAACTCCGCCTTCGCTTGCAGGCGCGGACGCCCGATACGCGCGTCCGTCCGATGACGTTGAGTGAAACGGGTTAACAGCGAATTAATGGCGCAGTCGGGATTGATCGAAGGTCGTCCGCCCCCTCGGCGCCATTTTTTGGCCGCAGAGCCCGGGCCTGGGCGCAAGGTTCGTCTGCGGCGATCGTTCTGACGACGCCACGATCGTGATGCGGCGCCGCTGCACCGGAATTGCCACTCGCCCCGATCCGGCGTAGGGGAAGGGAAATTGCCGCCGTCGGAGGTTTCGCCGCCCATGGCGCTCGATCGTCCACCGTTCGGTCCGCGCCCGCGGCGCCAGTTGTCCTCATTGAAATTCCGAGGCATTTTCAGCTTGGATTCCGATTCGCGGGTCATGAGTCGTTGACAGCGCATCCGATCGTTGGCGATGGCGCGGAAGGAGGCGTTCAGAGCATGCGCCGAGCCGTGGCGTGGGGCTGCGCCGTCGCGTCGATCCTGGCGCTGGCGGCGTGCGGGTTTGCACGCTGGCCGTTGTCGGCCGCGAGGGTCGGCGACAGTTTGAACGCCGCCTTCGGCGCTTCGCCGCGCCTGCATTGGAGCGCCCCGCAGGCCGCGAGCTTTTCCGCCCTCCCCTGGCCCAGCCTGCGCATCGTCGATGCCCGTCTTGACGACGCCGGCGGCGTCAACCTCCTCTCGGCGCCCACGGCCCGGCTCGACCTGTCCCTGGTCGAGCTCGTGCGCGGGCGTTTCATCCCCACGCGCGCCATTCTCGTCAGCCCGACCGTGACGCTCGACATCGACCGCCGGCCCTTCGCCGCGGCGGCGCCGGGGTTGGCTGCGCCCGCGAGCGTCGCCGGAGCGCTCGCGCCGTTGACGAGCCTGAGCCTGTCGAACGGCTTCTTGCGCGTCGTCGGCGCGAGGCGAGGCCTCGACACGCTGATCGCCAACGTCCAGGGCCGCCTCGACGGGCTTACGGTCGGCAATCAACTGCGTTTCAACTTGTCGGCGGAGTGGCGGAACGCGCCGATCGCGATCGCCGGGGTGCTGAGCGATCCCGAGGCGGCGGCGAAGGGCGCGCCGAGCCGGTTCGAATTCGCGCTCGATTCGCCGTTGGCGAAATTTGCCTTCGACGGCGCAGTCGCGCTCGGGGAAAAGCCGAGCGCCGAAGGCGAGATGACCGCGTCCGTCCCTTCGATCGCCGCCTTGGCGGCTCTCCTCAACGCTTCGCCGCCGCCCGTCCTCGCCGCCGACGACATCGCCATCTCCGGCAAGGTCAAGGCGGCGGCGGACGCGCTTACGCTCGGCGATGCAACGATGACCAGCGCCCAGCAGACGTTTGAAGGGGCGATCGAAATCGCCGACCCCGGCGGGCGGGCAGCCGTCTCGGGCACGCTGGCCGCCGAAACGTTGGCGCTCGAGCCGCTGCTCGGACCGCCGCAACGCCTGTTCGACCCGTCCGGCGGGTGGAGCGCGAAGCCGTTCGCGCTCACTCCGCCGCAGACCTTCGACCTCGACTTGCGCCTCTCGGCCGGCCGCCTCGACGTCTATGGCCGAAAGCTCGCCGACGCGGCCGCATCCCTCATCGTCAAGGACGGCAAGCTGAGGATGAATCTGATCGACGCCGCGGCGTATGGCGGCCGCCTCAATGGCGAAGCCGCCCTCGCCTGCCTCGGAGAGGACCTCAAGCTCAGCGCCCGCGGCGAACTGACCGACGCAGATCTCGGCGCGGCGCTCGCCGATTTCGGCCGGCCGGCGGCGACCGGGCGCGGCGCGGCCCGATTTTCCATCGAGACCTCCGGCGTTTCGCCCGCCGCCGCCGTCGCCGCCTTGACTGGAACGGCGGCGC
>JBAUXQ010000275.1:0-4031 GCA_049584355.1 Roseiarcus sp.
TTGAACACCACCCGCATGAAGAAGTTGCCGGTCTCCGTGTCGTCGAACTGCTGAGCGTCGAGAATGTTGAAGCCGCCGTCGAACAGCGCGGTCGAGACTTTGGCGACTATTCCGGGCCGGTTGGCGCACGACAGCGTAAGAATATGGCGCGGGCTCGACATCGGCACCCCTCCCTCGGCCCCGCATGGCCCGTTAGGGCGTAGGCTCTGCGGCTAGCTACGGCGGAGGAAGCCTGGAGCGCAAGGGCGGCGCCTGCAATTGGCGACGCTACTGCTTGACCTGTTTGAGGATCTTCTCGACAGAAGGCGCAATTCGTTCGACGATCGCGTCGACCCCCTCGGCGGTCGGATGCATGCCGTCGGCCTGGTTGAGTTTCGGGTCGCCCGCAACGCCGTCGAGGAAAAAAGGATAGAGCGCGACGTCGTGATCCTTGGCCAAAGCCGGATATATCGCGTCGAACGCGCGGTCGTACTCCGCCCCCAGATTGGGCGCCGCCCGCATGCCGGCGATGAGGGTCGGCAATCGAGCGGCGTGAGCCTTGTCGAGGATCGCCGAAAGCGCCTTCTTCGTCGCCTCGGGCTCGAGCCCCCGCAGCATGTCATTGGCCCCGAGCTCGACGATCAGCGCGCCGGCGTTCGCCGGCACGGCCCAGTCATATCGGGCCAGCCCGTCTGCGGCCGTATCGCCGGACACCCCGGCGTTGAGGACATCCACGTCCCAGCCTCTGGCGCGAAGCGCTGCTTGCAGACGATCCGGGAAGGCCTTGCCGGGCGGCAAGCCGAGGCCGGCGGTCAGGCTGTCTCCCAGGACGACGAGGCGAATCGTCCGGGCCGCGACAGGCGAAGCCGCCGCGAGAACCACCGCGAATGCGACCGCCTGGACGAGGAGGAGCCAATGCCCATATGAGGTCGACTTCGCTTTCAGGAATTTCGGCAATGGTTGTTCCAGCAGTCGCGATGCGCGGCGTCGACCTCAGTCTCGGTCGCGGCGCCGCTCGCGTGCATATCTTGCGCGACGTCGCTCTGACAATCGGCAAGGGCGAAGCGGTAGGCGTCGTCGGCCCCTCAGGCTCGGGAAAATCGACCTTGTTGATGATCATGGCTGGGCTCGAGCGGCCAGATAGCGGCGAGGTCGAGATCGACGGCGTCAAGCTCGGCGCGATGAACGAAGACGCTTTGGCTCGTTTTCGCGGCCAGCGCATCGGCATCGTGTTCCAGTCCTTTCACCTGATTCCGACAATGACCGCGCTCGAAAACGTTGCGGCGCCGCTCGAGCTTGCGGGCGCATACGACGCGACAGCGCGCGCAACGGCCGAGCTCGAACAAATGGGTCTCGGCAACCGTCTCAGCCATTATCCGGCCCAGCTCTCGGGCGGCGAGCAACAGCGCGTCGCGCTGGCCCGCGCGCTCTGCCCGCGCCCCTCGTTGCTGATCGCGGACGAGCCGACCGGCAATCTCGACGAGACGACGGGCAACACAATTGTCGACTTGATATTCAATTTGCCCGCGCGTCGCGGAGCGACACTGGCGCTTGTAACCCACGACGCCGCCCTCGCCGCACGCTGCGACCGCGTGATTCGCATGCGCTCGGGCAAAGTCGAGGAAACTCCGGCCGCCGTCTCGGTATGAACGCGCCTGCCGCTTTCCCGCAAGTCCGCGCGCGGACGCCGATGGCGCGCTTCGCCATTCGCGACTTGCGCGGCGGGCTCGGAGGCCTGCGCATCTTTCTTCTCTGCATCGCGCTCGGCGTAGCCGCGATCGTAGGGGTCGAAAGTCTCGCCCGGGCGCTTGACGATGGTCTGGGGCGCGAAGGACGGGTGATTCTCGGCGGCGACGCGTCGTTCTCGCTCATCCATCGCCGCCTCTCGGCCCCAGAACAGCAGTTTCTCGAAAGTTACGGCTCGCTGTCCACCGTTGCGACGATGCGCGCCATGGCCAGAACCGAGAGCGACGACGCGGCGCTCGTGGAGCTCAAGGCCGTCGAACCGTCGTGGCCGCGGATCGGCGCGGCCGTCTTGACCCCGTCGATGCCGCTTGACGAAGCGCTGTCCGAGAAGGACGGCGCGTTCGGAGCAGCGGCGGAAGAGGCGCTGCTGGCTCGCCTGAACCTCAAGCTCGGCGACGTCATTCGCATCGGCGAAGCGAAATTCGCGATTCGGACCATCCTGACCAGCGAACCGGATCGCTTGGCGACCGGCGTCGGTCTCGGTCCCCGCGTCCTCATTTCGCAGGCGGCGCTGGACGCGACTGGGCTCGTCCAACCGGGTTCCCTTGTTCGCTGGACGACCCGCGTCATCATGGGCGGGGCGGGCGGCGCGCCGGCTGAAGCGGCGGTTCGAGGCCTGCTGGGTCAGGCCAAGCGGGCCTTTCCGCAGGCCGGATGGGAGGCTCGCTCGCGTCTCAACGTTTCCCCTGATTTCAGTCGCGATCTCGATCAGTTCGCCGAGTTCCTCACCCTGGCCGGATTGTTGTCGCTGGTTGTCGGGGGCGTCGGCGTCGCCAATGCAGCGCAGGGCTTCGTCGAGCGCAAGCGCGCAACGCTGGCGATTCTGAAAGCCATCGGCGCGACGGGCGCGAGCGTCGTGGCCCTCGCGCTCCTCGAGTTCTCCATTGTCGCCCTCATCGGAGCGCTCGCCGGCGCGGCCCTTGGCGCGGCGATACCATTTGCCGTCGATTGGCTGTTCGGGTCGCTGCTGCCGGTCCCGCTCGCGCCCTCGATCGAGCCGGGCGTGATCGCGCTTGGGCTCGCGTTTGGACTGCTGACGGCGCTGGCTTTCTCGATCGCGCCGCTCGGACGGGCCCACAATCTTCCGGTGACGACACTGATCCGCGATCTGGCCGAGGAGCGCCAAGGCTGGCCCCGCAAGCGCTATCTCGCCGGCGCGGCGCTTGCTGGAGCGGCGCTGGTCGCGCTGGCCGTTCTGACGAGCCCACAACGTTCAGTCGCGGCGTACGTCGCATGCGCGACCGTCGCCGCCTTTCTGGCGCTGCGGCTCGTCGCGTTCGGCATGGCCATTCTGGCCCGCCGCGCCCCGAAAACGCGGTTCATCGAATGGCGTATGGCGCTGGCCGCGATCGAGAGGCCGGGCGCGCTGACGGTGTCGGTCGTACTGTCGCTGGGCCTCGGCCTGGCGGCGCTGGTTGCGCTGACTTTAATCGACGCGAATATGCGCGCCGAGCTGCTTCAATCCGAGCCCGGCGTGACGCCGAGCTTCTTTTTCCTCGACATCCGCGGCGCCGACGCCGGCGCCTTTCGAGACTTCCTGAAGCGCGAGGCGCCCGGCGTCAAAATCAGTGAGACGCCGATGATGCGCGGGCGCTTCGTCCGAATCGGCGCAACGCCGGTCGAGGCGGTCAAGGCCAGCGACAATGTCGCGTGGGCGTTGGAAGGCGACCGCGGCGTGACCTTCGCCGAAAGACCCCCCGAAGGCTCGAAGATCGTCGCCGGCGAGTGGTGGCCGGACGGCTACTCAGGCCCGCCGCTGGTCTCGATGGAGAAGGAAGTCGCGGACGGCCTTGGGCTCCACGTCGGCGACACGGTTGTCGTCAACGTGCTCGGGCGCGATATCGCGGCGAAGATCGCCAATCTGCGGAAAGTCAACTGGCGCAGCTTCGCGATCAATTTCGTGCTGGTCTATTCACCCAACACGCTCAAGGGCGCGCCGTACACCGAACTCGTCTCCGCAGCGTTGCCGTCTGCCGGCGGGCCGGAAGCCGAGCTCGCGCTCTTGCGCGCGGCGGCGCGCCAGTTTCCCACGGTCGCCAGCGTCCGGGTGCGCGAAGCGCTGGAAAACGTCGAAGCTTTGGTCGCCAAGCTGGCGCTGGCGATCCGCGCCGCGACCGGCGTCGCGCTGACGACCTCGGTCCTGGTGCTCGCCGGGGCGCTTGCCGCCAACCGGCGCGCCCGCCTCGCCGACGCGACGATCCTCAAAATCCTTGGCGCAACGCGCCGACGGCTGACTGCGATGTTCCTGATCGAATATGCGCTCATGGGCGCTTCGACTGCCGCGTTCGGCGTCGGCGCGGGGGCGC
>JBAUXQ010000276.1:0-5949 GCA_049584355.1 Roseiarcus sp.
CGCTTACCGTCCGCGAAGCGATGGCGGACAAGTCGAGCCGCGCCGAGCTCGATCAACTCTTGGACGAGGAAGTGCTCCCCGTGTTCGCCGGGATCGGCATGAAAGAACAGGCCGAGGCTTATCGGGCGACCGTCGTCGAAAGGTTCAGCAATCCCTTTCTCGACCACCGGCTTGCTGAAATCTTGATCAACCACGAGGCCAAGAAGCAGCGGCGGTTCCGCGGCCTCATCGATCTCGCGAAGGCGCACAATCTTGAGGTCAAGCAGCCGCGGCTCAGAGCGGCGCTTGCTTCCGAAATCGGAAATCGCGTACCCCATCCGGGATGACCCCGCGGTCATCCAAACGAAGCACCCTCCGGGCGACCGGAGATGCAAATGGAGACGAGAGCGGACGTGCTCTCATCAAAGGAGGAAGCCTCATGAAGACAATGCTTATCGCCGCGGCTGTCGCCATGGCCGCCGCGCTCAGCGCGCCGACTTACGCCGCTGACCAGCCGACCATCCCGATCATCGTCAAGGACACCACATCGAACTATTGGCAAATCGTGCTGGCCGGCGCGCGCAAGGCTGGCCAGGACCTCGGCGTCAAGGTTCCGGAGCTCGGCGCCCAGTCCGAGTCGGACATCAACGGCCAGATTTCGATCCTCGAGAACGCCGTCGCCGAAAAGCCGGCTGCGGTCGTCATCGCGCCGACCGAGTTCAAGGCGCTCGGCAAGCCGGTCGATGAAGCAGCGAAGAAGGTGCCGGTCATCGGCATCGATTCGGCGGCGGACTCCAAGGCCTTCACCTCGTTCCTGACCACCGACAACGTCCAGGGCGGGCGCATCGGCGCGGACGGCCTCGCCGACGGGATCAAAGAGAAATACGGAAAGGTAGAGGGCGACGTCGCGCTGATCACCTCGCTGCCGGGCGTCGGCTCGCTCGACCAGCGCGCCAAAGGGTTCAAGGAAGAGCTCGCGGCGAAATATCCCGGCCTCAAGCTCGTCGCCGACAAAGTCGCCGACGGCAAGGCGACCACCGCGCTCAACATTATGACCGACCTCATCACCGCCAACCCGAATCTGCGCGGCGTCTTCGCGTCCAATCTCATCATGGCCCAAGGCGCGGGTCAGGCCATCGCCGAGAACAAGAAGGCCGACACGATCAAGCTGGTGGGATTCGACAGCGACGACAAGCTGATCGGCTTCCTCAAGGACGGAACGATCTACGCGCTCGTCGTCCAGGACCCCTATCGAATGGGCTATGATGGCATCAAGACCGCGCTCGCCGCCTCGAAGGGCGAGAAGGTCGAGAAGTTCGTCGACACCGGCGCCAACCTTATCACCAAGGCCAACATGGACGGCGAGAAGCAGCACGCCCTTCTTTTCCCGAAAGTGAAATAGTCGCGGCTTTTCCTCAAGGCCCCCTTTGCCGCCCGCGGGAAAGGGGGCCTCCCCGAAATCCGCCAAGGATGCGGCCGAGCCGGCGGCTTGGCGCGGCCTTGCGCGGAGACCGCGGGGCGGCGAAGATGCCCTCTCCTTGAAGCTGTCGCCTTGCCGAATGGTCGATGACACATCTCAACAGTCCCGCCGCAGTTGAGCCCGCCGCCGGCGCGCCTATCCTGGTGCTCGAAAAGCTCGACAAGCGGTTTGGCGGAACCCATGCCCTAAGGGCGGTCGACCTCGCGTTCGACGAGGGCGAGATCCACGCGATTGTCGGCGAGAATGGGGCTGGCAAGTCGACGCTGATCAAGCTTTTGACCGGCGTACATCCGCGCTCGTCCGGCGCGGTGTATTGGCGCGGCAAGGCGGTCCCTCTCGCCAATCCGCACGAGGCGATCCGCCTCGGCATCAACGCAGTGCACCAGGAAGTCGTTCTTTGTCCGCATCTGACCGTCGCCGGCAATATCTTCCTCGGCGACGAGGAGATGCGGGCGGGGCTCCTCGATCACAAGCGGATGGTGCGCGACGGCCAGAAGCTGCTCGACGATCTGGGGTTCTCCTTGCCGGCCGACGTGATCCTGTCGTCGTTGACCATCGGCCAGCAGCAGCTCGTCGCGACGGCGCGCGCCGAACGGCGAGGGGCGAAATTCCTCATCTTCGACGAGCCGACGGCCTATCTCACCCGCCAGGAAGCGGCAGCCCTGTTCACGTTGATCCGCCGGCTCAAAGCCAACGGCGTAACCATCGTCTACATCAGCCATCGGCTGGAAGAGGTGTTCGAGCTCTGCGACCGCGTGTCGGTGCTGCGGGACGGCGCGCTCGTCGGCACGCGCCTGATCGGCGACACGAACGAGGCCGACCTCATCGCGCTGATGATCAACCGTACGATCGAACAGATTTACTACAAGGATTCGATTCCGGTTGGGGCGGCGATTCTCGAGACCGAAAAGCTCTCGGGCGATGGCTTTCGCGACATTTCGATCAAGGTGCGCGAAGGCGAGATCGTCGGACTCTACGGCCTCATCGGCGCAGGGCGAAGCGAGTTCGTCGAGAGCGTCTTCGGGCGCCATCCGGCCTCGAGCGGCCGCATCTCCTGGCAGGGTCGCGAGGTCTCGATCCGCAACGAACGCCAAGCGATGGACCTCGGCATCGCACTCGCCCCCGAGAGCCGCAGAGACCAGGGGCTCTGCCTCAATCTCGGCGTCGGCTTCAACCTCAACCTGCCCATCTTCAAGCGCTTGAGCCTCGGCCCCTTGATCAACGCTTCGAAAGAAGTCAGGGCGGCGGAGAGGCAAATCCGCGACGTCCAGATCAAGGCGGCGGCGCAGACCGCGCTTGTTTCGAGTCTGTCCGGCGGCAATCAGCAGAAGGTGGTGATCGGCAAATGGCTCAATCACGGCGCCAAGCTCTTCATATTCGACGAGCCGACCGTCGGCGTCGATGTCGGCACCAAGGCGGAGATCTATCGGCTGCTCGCCAGTCTGCTTAAAGATGGCGCCGGCATCATCATGATCTCGTCTTATCTTCCCGAGGTTTACGAGTTGGCCGACACGCTGCATGTCTTCCGCGGCGGCAGCATCGTCGCAAGTCATAATCATAGAGACGCCTCGCACGAAACAATTCTGAGCGAGGCGATCGGCGTCTAGGGCAAGGGGAACGCAGCGAGAATGAGCGATCAAACAATTGCGCGAACGCGCCCGGCCGGCGCTCGCCTCGGCGTCTTTCTCGGTCTCACCCTGCTAGGCCTCCTGGCCATCATGTGGCTCGCGCTGTCGATCGAGACGACAACGTTCTGGACCGCCAACAACATCGCCAACCTGCTGCGCCAGACCGCCTTCATCGCCATTCTGGCGATTGGTCAGACCTTCGTCATCATCACCGGCGGCATCGATCTCTCCGTCGGCGCGGTCGAAGGCTTCATCAGCATGATTGTCGCCCTGCTGCTGACCAACGACCTCGGCTTCGCCTCGACGATCACCGGCGCCGTCACGATTTCGCTCCTGATCGGCGTCGGCATCGGCCTGTTCCATGCGTTCGGCGTCGTGCAGATGGGGCTGCCGCCCTTCATAATGACGCTGTCGACGATGTACGCCCTGCGCGGCATCGGCCTCCTGATCACCAACGGCGCGACCATCTCGATCACCAACGACGCGTTCACCAATTTCTCGCGCACGTCGTTTCTCGGCTTTCCGTGGACGGACGGGAGCTGGTTCCAGATTCCTTCCCTGGTGTGGATGGTGGTCCTGGTGGCCGCCCCGTCCCACGTCTTTCTCAATCACAGCCGTTGGGGACGCTATCTGTTCGCGATCGGCTCGAACAAGGAGGCGGCCCGGCTCTCCGGCGTCAATGTCAAGGCGATCACCTATGTCGCCTATGTCCTGTGCTCGCTGTTCGCCGCCTTCGTCGGCGTGCTGCTGGCGACCCGAATCGGCATCGGCAATCCCACCCAGGGCCAGGGCGATGAACTCCAGTCGATCGCCTCGTCGGTCATCGGCGGCGCAAGCCTTTTCGGCGCGGTCGGCTCGGTCCACGGTCCGGTCATCGGCGCTCTCATATTACAGACGATCAGCAACGGGGCCAACCTGCTCAACGTCAACTCGTTCTGGCAGACGATCATCACCGGCGCGCTCATCATCATCGTCGTCTATTTCGACAGCTTGAGGCGCAGGAAGCGCTGAGCGCGCGGGTGGGACGCGATCCGCTCGCCTCGGGCGATCCTCTCGCCGAGCGTCGCTTTGCGTACGCCCGGGCCGCGGCCGACCAGGGAGATTTTCGCGCGGCGGCGGAAGTGCTCGAACAGGCTTTGGAGCGCGCGCCGGACTGGGCGGCGGCATGGTTCGCCCTCGGCGAAGCGCGCGAGAGGCTGGGCGAGATCGACGCCGCCGCCTCGGCCTTTCGTTCGACGCTTGGCGCCGACCCTGCCGACTCCCAAGGCGCCGCCGTGCGGCTCGCGCTGATCGGGCGAGGAGACGAGCCGTCTTCCCTTCCCGCGGCTTATGTCGCCCGTCTGTTCGACCAATATGCGCCGCGCTTCGAAGCGCACCTGACCGGGACGCTCGGCTACCGCGCCCCTGCCCTCATCGCCGAAGCCATGAGCGCCGCCGCGCGGGGCCGCCGCTTCGCCTCGGTCCTGGATATCGGTTGTGGCGACGGCCTCATGGGCGAGGCGTTGCGTGACCGCGTCGACCATCTGACCGGCGTCGACCTTTCGCCGGCCATGATCGCGAAGGCGCGGGAGCGCGGCGGCTACGACGCGCTCGTTGTCGGCGACGCCATGGCGCTGTTGAGGCGCCAACCGCCCGCGACGTTCGATCTCATCGTCGCCGCCGACTCGCTCGTCTACATCGGCGATCTCGCGCCCCTGTTCGCCGCCGTCGCTGCCGCGCTGACGGCGGATGGCCTCATCGCGTTCTCGGTCGAATCCTGCGGCGGCGAAGGCTTCAATCTCTCAGCCTCGATGCGCTTTGCCCATTCGCGCGCCTACGTCGAGGCGACCGCCCGCGGGTCAGGGTTGAGTATGCTCCTTATCGGCTCCGCGTCGATCCGGCGCGAGGCGGGACGAGATGCGCCGGGGCTGATATGCGTATTCGAGCGGACGGAGCGGGAGGTTCGCGGGTAAGATCGCGCGGCGCTTCAGAACAGCCGCCACGGACTCGCGAGCGCACGGAACGTTTGCTGCTCACGCGGGCTCCGCCTCGCCCCTGCGTTTGGCGGCCGATAGGCCATCCGGCAGTGGCCGGCGCAATAGGACTGGCCCTTTGCAGGGGCAAGCCCGCAATAGGCAAACTCCCCGGCTCTCGGATCGCCGAGCGGCCATCGACAGGCGAACTCGCAAATCTCCTCGAACCTCACGCGTTGCATCTCTCCAACTTCGGCTTCGCTAAAGATCCATGCCGCCTTGCTCTCCGTTTCAGGACCGAGGGCGGCGTCGGAGCCGCGGTTGCCGGGCTCAGGGCTGAAAACCGCCCATTGCGCCCGATGCGCGCGCCCCCGGGTCTTGCCGGGCGCAGCGGCGCGCCCGTCGCCGTTGAGCTTGATCCCGATGCGATTCGCCTTGCCGATCACTGCGTTTCGGGACGCCGCGCCGAGCGCCGCAGCGATGGCGCTGGCGCTTCTGCCTTCGAAAGCGAGCCTCTTCAGGTCCTCGACCGCCTCTGCTGTCCACAGCATTTCCACGCTCCAACGGCTATCGTCGCGGCCGTTCCAACCGCAGCGGAGCGGTCTTGACGGCGGCAATTCTTTTCCTAGGCGTCCTCCAGGACATCGCCGCCGCCACAACCCGCGCACCTTGGATAAATTTCCAATTTTTTCAGCATGTTAAAAAAACATATGGCGTGACAATCGCGCATTTGGAATTGTCCGGCGCGAGCGAAAGTACGGTATGGTTGCGGCGCGATGCGGAATATGAGCACTGAAGTTCCGAACCGAGGGGAGGCCGTGGTGCTCAGCGGTAGTCCGGGCCGGGCGAGGTCCACGGGAACGCCGCCATACACATCCTATCGGACGTTCAAGACGTTCATCCAGGATCT
>JBAUXQ010000277.1:0-2827 GCA_049584355.1 Roseiarcus sp.
GGCTTGTACTGAATGACCTCCAGCAGCTCATTGCGGAAAACGACCGCGCCGGGCGTCGCGGCGATATTGACGCCGACCTTGAACGGCGACTTGTCGACCTGCGCCGGCAGCCCGCCGTTCTCGGCGAGGTCGGAAAGATAATTCTTGAAACCGCGCAGGAGGCTATCGCCTCCCGTGTCGAGGAACTGCTTCGCCGCTGTCGGATTGGTGAACGGGTTGTTCGTTGGCGAGGCTGCGTCGATGAAGATGTTCGCGATCAGGTGGGCTCGGGCCTTGTCGACGTCGCCGAGACTGGTCTTTTCGATGAACCCGTTGATCGCGTCGCCCCAGGCGAGATAGGCCTGCAACAATCCGCGGTGGGGCGCACTGCTCTTCCATGTCGCATCCGCGAAGCGCTTGTCGCCGGAAGCCTGCGTGCGATCGGATCGGCCGGCGCCGATGCTGCCGAGCTCGCCCATGAAGGAGAGCCATTGGCCCGCGAAGACGGCGGGTTCGTTGACGGCCGCCTTCAGCAGGATCGAAGCGCTCTCCATCAAGTCCCTACCGCTCAGGCCGACAAGCGGATTTAAAGCCAACGTGTTGCCCGCCGCCTGCTCGGACAGCGAGTCCGGCTGAACCTCTCCGTGTTCCGATCGCTCAGCCATTGTTCTCGGGCGCCTCCGGCCAGGGTCTCACGCGGCGTCGCCGTACTGCAGTCGGAGCGCCTTCTTGTCGAACTTGCCGACGCTCGTCCTGGCCAACGCGTCAACGAACAGAATCTTCTGCGGCACGGCGAATTTGGAAATCACGCCCTTATCGGCCACGGCCATCACATGCGCCTTGACGTCCTCCACGCTCGCCGGGGGATCGGTCTTCCCGTCGCGCACGATAAGGGCGAGCGGCCGCTCTCCCCAGCGCGCGTCCTTGATCCCGATGACCGCGCACTCGCCCACCCCGGCGCAATGCATGATGATATCTTCGAGCTGAAGCGAAGAGACCCATTCGCCGCCGGTCTTGATGACATCCTTCAAGCGATCCGTGACCCGCAAATAGCCATCGGGAGTGATGACCCCGATGTCGTTGGTATGGAGATAGCCGCCTGCCCAGAGCTGCTCGGATGCGTCGGGATTGTCGAAATAGCCGCCTGTCAGCCATGGCGCGCGGACGACGATCTCGCCCGCGGATTGGCCGTCATGGGGCAGTTGGTTCATCTCTGGATCCACGATCTGGAGTTCGACCAGCGGGCAGGTCCGGCCTGCTCGGGTTCGGATCTCCGCTTCGTCGTCGGGATCGCCGGTCACGTCGCTCGACTCGAGATGGGCCACCGTCAACAGAGGCCCGGTTTCCGACATGCCGTAGCCGGCGAAGACGTCGACCCCGAGCGCCATGGCTTGCTTCGCAAGCGCCTTTGGCAGCGCCGACCCGCCGATCACCATCTTGAGCCCGGCAAGATCGACGTCCGCCTTTGTCGCGGCGTCGAGCAACATTTGCAGGATCGTCGGCACGCAATGGGTGAAAGTGACCCGTTCGGTCTTGATCAGCTTGACGAGCAGCGCCGGATCGTAGCGGCCGGGATAGACCTGCTTGACGCCGGCGAGCGTCGCCGCCCAGGGGAAGCCCCAGGCGTGAACGTGGAACATCGGTGTGATCGGCATATAGACGTCGTCGCGATCGAAGCCTCCGTGCTTCGCCGCGAGTCCGAACAGGGCGAGCTCGGCCATTGAGTGCAACACAAGCTGACGATGGCTGAAGTAGACGCCTTTCGGCAGGCCGGTTGTGCCCGTCGTGTAGAAAGTCGTCGCCTGCACATTCTCGTCGAAATCGGGAAAGGCGTAATCCGGCGAGGCGGTCGCGAGAAGCTCCTCGTATTCGCCGGCGAACTGAAGCTGGCCCGCCGCCGGCGCCTGACGGTCGCTGAGCGCGACAAGCGTCTTGACCTTCGACAGCTTCGGCAGGATCGATTGAACGAGATCGACAAACTCGTCATTGACGAGGAGCGTCGACGCCCCTGCATGGTCGATCGTATAGGCGACTTGCTCAGGCGACAGACGGACGTTGACCGTCTGCAGCACCGCTCCCATCATCGGGATGGCGAAAAACGCTTCGAGATATCGGTTGCTGTCCCAGTCAAGCACGCCGACCGTGTCGCCGGGCCGCACGCCGATCGCGGCCAGCGCGCTCGCGAGCCTTCCGATGCGGTCCCGAAGCTCGGCGTAGGTAAGTCGCTTGAGATCGCGGTAGACGATCTCCCGCTTCGGCGCCTGCATCATCGGCGCGTGGAGCAATTGCTTGATCAGCAGAGGATACCGGTACGCGGACGGCGTCACGGCGATCATCCGGCCGGTCATGGGCGTTCTCCCCCGCGCCAAGGCGCGTGTCGGCTTAAAAATCGTTCCTCAGTTTGCGCCCAGGACCGAGAGGGTCAAGGTTCAAAGCGGCCAAGTCGAGGGTCCGAATTGGCCAAAACGGCCCGACTGCTACGGCCTTGCGTTCTCGGGTTCGCCATCAGGGGAACCAATAGCCTCCCAGCGAAAATCGTTAGGCGCCTTGCCCGTCCAGCGCCGAAACGCATGCCGGAAGTTCGCCGCGTCGCTGAACCCGAGCGCGAACGCAATATCTTCATTCGTCATCCTGGTATCGCGCAAATAGCGCAAGGCGACATAGAGCCTCAACTCGTCCGATAGTTGCCGAAACGAGGCGCCTTGCTTTCGCAGCTGACGCCGCAGGGTGCGCGACGGCGTCTTAAGCAGTTTGGCGATGTCCTCGAACGTTGGTCGATTCGCGAAGTCCCGCAGCAGAACCTTGCGAACCTTTCCGGCCGCGCCGGTGCGCAAGGCCAGCTCTTGAA
>JBAUXQ010000278.1:0-14297 GCA_049584355.1 Roseiarcus sp.
CTGCGGGTCCTTGCTCGCCTCGGCGCCGGCCGCGGTCATTTGGGCAAGCGCCCGATAGCCGCTCGGCCCTTGCGCCGCGATCGTGTCGAGACGGGCCTTGGCCTCGTCGAGCTTGCCGCCCTCGAGCGCCGCGAGCGCCTGCTGGAACTGGTCGCCGGCCGCCTGCTGGGCCCGTTCGCGCTCATATTGCCAATAGCGAAAGCCGGCCGCGGCGAGCACGATCAGCGCCGCGCCGGCGAGAATGAGGTTTTGATATTTCTTCCAGAATTCCGCCGCCTTGTCGCGCCGGACTTCCTCGTCAACTTCGTGAAAGATGTCGCTCATGCTTGACGCTCGAACCGACGCTTGCGCGCCCATTCGGGCGCCGCGGGCGTTTGGCGAATTTCGGCCGGACTATCACAAGGGGACCGCGAAAGCGAGCGGGGTCCAAGATAGCCCAGGGCGCCGCCCTCGCATCCAGGACCAGGACATCGGCGATGCGATCACCACCCGGGCGTAGCCCCCAGCCCAACTTGCCGAGGACGGGAAGACGGCGCAGATTGCGAAGGCCGGCGGCCGGGTATCCAACAATCTCCTTGTCGAGATATCTCCTTGGGGTATTCGCCCGCGGCGGAAGGGATTAACCGATGCAAGCTTCTTCGAAGTCGTGTGGCGGACAAGCCCGTGGGCTCATGGCTGCGCTCTCGTGCGGCGCTCTCCTCCTTGGGTTGGCGCTGGCCGCGCCGGCGGCGCTCGCGGCCAGCGATGAGCAGCAAAACTCCGCGCCTTCCGGCGGAGGGGGCGGCGCAGCCGCAAATCCCGGAACGAGCGCGGGCAAGAGCGTCAATCGGACCGATCTGACGACCTGCATGCCGGGCCAAGTCTGGGATTCCAAGAAGCACAAATGCCTGCAGCGCCATAGCGGCGTCCTGCCGGATTCCGATCTCACCGGATACGCCAATGCGCTTCTCAAAGCCGATCGATTCGAGGAGGCTATCGACGTACTCGATTTGCTCGACAACCCGAACACGCCGCGCGCCCTCAACTATCGCGGCTACGCGACCCGCAAGCTGGGGCGCACCGACGAAGGGATCGGCTACTACCTTCGGTCGGTCGCGCTCGATCCCGCTTACCCGCAGGTGCGCGAGTATCTTGGCGAAGCCTATGTGATCGAGGGCAAGTACGATCTCGCCAAGGACCAACTGGCGACGATCGAGAAGATTTGCGGCAAGGACTGCGAGTTCTATGGCGAGCTCGAAAAGGCGCTCAAGGACGCAAGCGCGCTCTGAGCGAAACAGAAACCGGCGGCGCGGAGCCGGCGCGCCGCCCCGGGTCGGCGCCCGCGCCCGCGAAAAAAGAAGGCCCGCTCGCTCGCGCCCCAAGTTCGCCTCCCCCGGAATCCCCGCCGGCAGCGGCCCCGCGCTGACGATCGCGACCCCGCGTTCCGGGCGCTGACGGCGAATAGACGGGAGACTTGAAGTTTTAACGGCGATGTTCGACGGCTTCGCAGGTCGCGAGGTCGTTTTGGGTGAGACTTGGATGTCATGCCGAGCAATCGGGAAATCCGGCGCGGAGCTTTATTCCCCGACGCTCTTATGCGTGCCGGCTGGGCTCTGATCGCGGTCGTGCTTCTGGCCGCGCCGCTTACGCTTCTCGACGATGGCCAAGCCCTCGCCGACGACATCACGCCCGTCATTCTGCCCGACCGTATCGACGATGTGCTCTCGACCCCGTCCGATCCATATCCCACGCTCGACAATTTCGCCTGGCGCGCCTTCGTCTCGCTCAACTGGCCCTCGCTCACCGGCCCCGACGGGCGCGGCGTCCCCGATCGCGCCAAGGCCCTTGGCGATCCCGGCGCCCGCGTGTGGGAGACCTTCAAATCCCGCTACGAGCTGTTTCAGGTCGCGCCGGACGGGCGCCCTTCCGCGCCTCAGCCCTGGGCGACCTACGCGGCGCGCAACCCGTGCGGCGCCGAGATCGATGGTCGGGCCAAGACGCTCGCGTCGTTCGAGCCGTTCCTGGATTTCAACCAATCCGCCTTTCTTCCCGGCGTCGCCGCCAATCCCCTGGTGGCGCAGAATCGCACTTATACCCGCTACGAGGTGCGGCTCAACGAACCCGAGTACTCGGCGCTCGCGTTCAACGGCTGGAGCCGGGGCGAGAACTTGCCCGACGAGGCCCACCCCGCGCATCTTCCCGCCGGTTCGATTGCGGTCAAGGCGGCGTGGCGGCTGCTCACCGCGGCCGACACGCCAGCGATCCGCGCGCGTTACTACGTGGTTGAGAACGCCGAGGTCGTCGATGTCGCCAAGACGCTTGCCGCCGGGCGCGTCGTCTGCGCGAAAAGCGACGTCGCCCTGGTCGGACTGCACATCGTGATCAAGACGAAATACCGCCCGCAAGGACTATGGAGCACATTCGAGCACGTCGATAACGTGCCGCCGGCCGGCGAGGGCGAGCCGGACGCCAAGGACGCCGGCGCGCCCTATTCCTTTTTCGACCCGTCGAAGCCGGTCCGCGGTCTCTGGCCGGCGTTCGGCGCGCCCGGCACGCTGCCCGTCAGCCTCGATAATGCGCCCGAGGTCGACCCGGCGCCAATGCAAGTGGTGCGCAGGCATCCGATCCATCCCGCGACCATGGCGATCAACCGAGCCTATTGGGCCTTGCCCGGAATCAAGGGAACCGTGTGGGAGCATTACATGCTGGTCGCGGTGCAATGGCCGACCGTCACCCGCCCGGACGACCCGCAAAACAACGGCGTCTATTTCCCCGGGCTGACGCTTCCGCCGGACGCGCCGCACGAGAGCTACCAGACTGCGGACGCGCCCAAGGAAAATCTGGTCAACACGACGATAGAGACTTACATGCAGGATCCGCCGTCGAGCTGCATGTCCTGCCACCAAGCCGTGTCGAACGCGCTTGGGCGCGACTTCGTCGGCGTCCTTGCCAGTTTTCGCTGACGAAGCTTGGCGGTCACTCGGCGTGCGAGACGAGCTTAGCGTCGACGATGACGTATTTGCCGCCGTCGAGCGCGAAGTCGATCGTGTCGCCGGGCCGTAGCTCACGGCTCACTTCGGGCGCGCGAACGCGGAACATCATCTCCATCGCCGGCATGCAGCCCATAATGTCGTTATGGGCGAGCGTTACCCAGCCGGTTCCAGGCTCGACCGCCTTGACGAGCCCGCGGCCATAGAAAATGCCTTCGGCCCCGGTTTCTCGAACCTCAGCGGCGTCGCTCGCCGCCAATCCGCAAACGATCAAAGGGAGCGCAAGCCGCAGCTTGGCGAATTGCATTCCGCCTCCCTCTCCACGCTTCACCGCGCGGAATATGGCCCCCCGACGCGCCAGGGACAAGCAGCAAGAAAGGGTCGATTGGCCGCCAGCGGCGATTGACTGCGCGCCAATTTAGAATCATTCTAAATTCGACGAAGCGTCGGTCCTCCCGCGAGGCTCGGCGCTTCCAGTGACAATTCGGTCGGTCGACGAGGCGCTTATGAGTGAGTCTTGCAACAACAATTCCGGCGTCAGCCGCCGCTCCGTCCTTCTGGCCGCCGCTGGCGCCGCGCCTCTTCTCGCCCTGACCGGGGGCGAAGCGCAAGCGAAGCTGGCGATGACCGCGGTCAAGTATCAGCCGGATCCGAAGGACGGCAAGCAGTGCGACGGCTGCAATTTTTTCGTCGCCCCGAATTCGTGCAAGATGGTCGACGGCGATATCGCGCCGACCGGCTGGTGCCTTCTGTGGGTAAAGAAGCCCGCGTAAGTTCATGGCGCCGGCCGCGGTCGGCGCACAACCAGCGCTCAGCCGTGGCTGCCGAGCCGCGCGTCCGCCTCGATCTCGACTTTCATTTCGGGCTTCAACAGCGCCGAGACGACGACAATTGTCGCTGCGGGGCGGATCGCGCCAAACACCTCGCCCTGCACCTTCAGCACCGGCTCGCAATCCGCGGCGTCAGTGACAAACGTGCGCAATCGCACGATATCGGCGAGCTCGCCACCCGCGTCTTTCATCACCTCAGCGAACGTCGCGTAGATGTTGCGGGTCTGCTCGGCGACGTCCTTGGGCATCGCCATCCTCGCATAGTCGTATCCCGTCGTGCCGGCGATGAGGACCTCGTCGCCGCGAACTAGCGCGCGCGAATAGCCGTAAGACCTCTCGAACGGCGAGCCGGACGAAACGAGGCGGCGATCGGCGCGCCTTTCCGTCATGCGAACTCCATGATAACCGCGTCGACCGCCAGCGAATCGCCTTCCTTGGCGAGGATCGCCTTGATCGTCGCGTCGCGTTCGGCGTTCAGCACATTCTCCATCTTCATCGCCTCAACGATGCACAGCTGCTCGCCGGTCTTCACTTCCTGTCCGACTTTGACCGCGATCGCCTTGACGAGGCCCGGCATCGGGCACAGGAGGAACCGCGAGCCGTCGGCGCCCTTGCGCTCGATCATGAGCGCGGCCAGCGCGGCCTCGCGTCGGGTATAGACCCGCGCGTCGACCGCAACCCCGGCGTGGGAGAGCGCATAACCGTTGAGGATCGGACGCGCCTGCACCGCGATCTCAACACCGTCGACGGTTCCGCGCCACAGTGGATCGCCCGGCTTCCAATCCGAGTGAACCGTGACCCTGCGGCCGTCGCCAAGCACGATCTCGACGCCACCCTTCTTGGGGTCGATCTCGAGCTCGATGCGGCTCTTGCCCATCGCGACAACCCGCTTGAGCTCGAAGCGCATCTGCTCGGGCTCCCGCAACTGCCCGGAAATGAGCCGTTTTCGCGCGTTGAGCGTGTGGTCGATGTGAGCAGCGGCCACGGCCAGTCTGAGCTCGATTTCGCCCTTGGCGACCAGCGGATGGAAACCGTCGGGGAATTCCTCGGCGATGAAGCCGGTCGAAAGCCGCCCTTCGCGCCAACGCGCATGCTGCATCAGCGCCGACAGAAAAGGAATATTGTGGCGGATGCCGTCGATGACGAAGGCGTCGAGCGCGGTCGCCTGGGCGTCGATCGCGCCGAGCCGGTCGGGTGCGTGGGTGACGAGCTTGGCGATCATCGGGTCGTAATGGATGGAGATTTCCCCGCCCTCATAGACGCCGGTGTCATTGCGAACGGTGACGCCGTCTCTCACGCCTTCCGGCGGCGGACGGTATTTGACCAGGCGTCCGGTCGAAGGCAGGAAACCGCGCGTCGGGTCCTCGGCGTAGACCCGGCTCTCGACCGCCCAGCCGGCAAGTTTTACGTCGGCCTGCTTCAGTCGCAACGGCTCGCCGGCGGCGCTTCGGATCATCTCCTCGACCAGATCGACGCCGGTGACGAGCTCGGTCACCGGATGCTCGACCTGCAGACGGGTGTTCATCTCGAGGAAATAGAAGCTTCGGTCCTGGCCGGCGACAAACTCGACGGTGCCAGCCGAATCGTAATCGACCGCCTTCGCAAGCGCGACTGCCTGTTCTCCCATCCTTCGGCGCGTCTTGGCGTCGATGAGCGGCGAGGGCGCTTCCTCGATCACCTTCTGGTTGCGGCGCTGGATCGAGCATTCGCGCTCGCCGAGATAGATGACGTGGCCATGCTTGTCGCCAAGCACCTGGATCTCGATATGGCGCGGATTGACAATGAATTTCTCAACGAACACCCGGTCGTCGCCGAACGAGGATTTCGCCTCCGAGCGGGCGCGGGCGAAACCTTCCGACACCTCCTGGCGAGAGTGGGCGATCCGCATGCCCTTGCCGCCGCCGCCGGCCGAGGCCTTGATCATGACCGGATAGCCGATCTCGTCGGCGATCTCGGCCGCCCGCTCCGGCGATTCGATCACGCCAAGATGGCCAGGCACAGTCGAGACCTTGGCGGCGTTGGCGAATTTCTTCGATTCTATCTTGTCGCCCATCGCCTCGATGGCCCTGGGGTTGGGGCCGATGAAGACGATCTTCGCCGCAGCGAGGGCATGGGCGAACGCCGCGCGCTCGGAGAGAAACCCATAGCCCGGATGGACCGCCTCAGCGCCGGTCGCCGTGCAGGCGTCAACGATCTTGTCGATCACGAGATAGGACTGAGCCGCGGCCGGCGGGCCGATGGCGACCGCCTCATCGGCCATTTCGACATGAAGCGCGTCTTTATCGGCCTCCGAATAGACAGCGACGGTCTTGATGCCCATGCGGCGCGCCGTCTTGATGATGCGGCAGGCGATCTCGCCGCGGTTGGCGATGAGGATCTTCTTGAACATCGGCGCCCCAATCGGCGGAAAGCTCGGGCTTCCCGATCGGGCGTTCTATTGGAAGGGCGCGGGCGCGTAAACGACCGTCGGGATGTCCGGCCGTCGACAAATGGATTGGCGCCGGCGCTGCGCGTCCGCTTTCAGTAGCAGACTTCGACCTGCCGCCAAGCGCCTTTGAGATCGACGTGGCTGACATAGCAGCCGTAACTCGGCGTTCGGATAGGCCATGCGAAAGGGGGCCCGGGCCACGGAATTCCGCTGAAGCCGGAGTAGCCTGGGCCGACCACCCAGGCGACTGGATTGGGTGGGTAGGTGAACGGCTCGGCCACGGCCAAGCTCGGCGGACAAAGGGCGCCGGTTGCGAGCACGGCCACGAGCGAGGCTGCATATTTCGTCACGTGCCGTCTCTCGCTCCGATCGCGGGCAGCCTTATGACGCGGACGCCGCGTCGGGCCGACCCCTAATCGATAATGCGCGTGACCGTCGGGCGCAAGGAGGTCCATCGCTCGCGGCCAGTTGGGCCCTGCAAGCCTATCCGGTCGTCGCCGCAGGCAGCGCTTCGCCGGCGCTCGGCCAGCCGCCCAATACCCGCGCCCTGCCCGCATCCAGGAACCACTGCGGCACGCTGTTCGCTTCCGCCAGCACGTTGACGAGCGCGGCCAAGGCTTCGACCGACTTGCATTCATCGACGCGCGCCAAAAGCCAGGTGGCTCGCTCTTCGCTGACGACGCCCGCGGGATCTGACTGCCGGATGACGTGTCGGGCGATCATCTCGACGAAGAATTCTTTCCACTCAGGCGCATTGTCCATGTTCGCCCGCGCGACGGCGAACAACTCGTCCGCCTCTTCCCGCGTCACCACGCGGCCGGCGAACACTTCCCGCCTCAGCCATGCGACGTCTTGCGCAGTCACCCGGCGGCCGAGGATCATCGCGCTGATGATCGTGCGGCTCCTGTCGATTGCGAAACCCATCCTACGCACCTGCACTACACTCGATCCGCTGGCTCGCGGGGCCCGCTCTGACGTCGGAGAGACCGTGCGCTCCAATATTTTCCGGCAGGTAAATCCCGCCATAACGTAATGAAAAGCGTCGTGGCACAGTTAAGCTTCAGCAAAGCGGCATGGTAACGCGAAGATGAAGGCCATGTTAACGAACGAGTAAAGGTTCCCCCGCCGGTTCACGCCCTTTTCATTGGACTGCCACGGCGCGGCGATTTAGCGTGCCGGTTGCTTGCAAACGCCCGATGAGGAGATTCGTTCATGAAAACCGCGCTTTCCGCGGTCGCCGTGGCGGCCGTTCTTGCCCTGGCGCCGCTCGCCGGCGGGACCTATGCCGCCGCCGACGATTCTGCACAGCAGCAGCGCAGCCGTTTCAGCCCCGAGGACCGCGCCGCCTTCCTCGACGCGCGCATCGCCGCGCTCAAGGCCGGCCTCGAACTGAACGCCGACCAGCAGAAAAACTGGCCGCCGCTCGAATTGGCGATGCGCGATCTCGCCAAGGAGCGGGCGGCGCGCTTCGCCGCCTGGAGGGAGAGACGTGAGGGCGGCGACGGCCAGGCGGGCGACGACCAGGCCGCCGACGTCAACCCCATCGATCGCCTCACCCGCGCCTCGGAGCGGTTGAGCGCCCGCGCCGCCGACCTGCAGAAACTCGCAACCGCCGCCAAGCCGCTCTACGACAGTCTCGACGACGGCCAGAAGCGCCGCTTCGCCGTCCTCTTCCACGGCTCGATGGGCCGCGGCCAGTGGCGGCACTGGCGCCGCGAGGGGTGAGTGCGCGCTTCAGCCCGCCGATTTCCTCTGGCGGTTCGCGCGAGGGACCGGTGGCGAGTTTGTCGCCTGGCGCCGCGCCTCTCGAGGCGAGTGGCGTCGGTGGCAGAGCGCGGCCAATTGTGTAACAATCGGCGGCTGGGCCTCGGGCGGGCTGCGAAAAGGAGACATCGATGGCGAAGGGTCAGCTGAGAGGCAACAAAGAAGCCAAGAAGCCAAAGTCGGACAAGGCGAAGAGTTCGGTGTCGGATTACAAGAAGTCGCAGGGGGCGACGGGCCAGGCGCTAAACCCGCCGGGGAAGAAATCCTGAGCCAGCAAATCGCGCTTTGAGGCCGCGCGCGTCCCTGTCCGCGACCAGTGCGCCGCAGCGTAGCATCCGGCGCGACGTGTCGTCACAGCGGAATGTTGTCGTGCTTCTTCCACGGGTTCTCGAGCTTCTTGTTGCGTAACATCGCCAAGACTCGCGACAGGCGCTTGCGGGTCGCGTGCGGCATGATGACCTCGTCGATATAGCCGCGCTCGGCGGCGACGAAGGGGGAGAGGAACGCATCCTCGTATTCCTTCGTGCGCTCGGCGATCTTGGCCGGATTGTTGATGTCGGCGCGGAAGATGATCTCGACCGCCCCCTTCGCGCCCATCACCGCGATCTGCGCCGTCGGCCAGGCGAGGTTGATGTCGCCGCGCAGATGCTTGGACGCCATCACGTCGTAAGCGCCGCCGAAGGCCTTGCGGGTGATGACCGTAACCTTGGGGACCGTCGCTTCGGCATAGGCGAACAGGAGCTTGGCGCCGTGCTTGATGAGGCCGCCATATTCCTGCGCCGTCCCGGGCAGAAAGCCGGGCACGTCGACGAAAGTGACGATCGGAATGTTGAAGCAGTCGCAGAAGCGCACGAAGCGCGCAGCCTTGCGCGACGCGTCGCTGTCGAGCACGCCGGCGAGCGCCAGCGGCTGATTGGCGACGACGCCGACCGTCGATCCGTCGATGCGGGCGAATCCGGTGACGATGTTCTTGGCGTGCGCCTCCTGGATCTCGAAGAAGTCGCCCTCGTCGGCGACCTTGATGATCAATTCCTTGATGTCATAGGGCTTGTTCGGGTGCTCGGGGATCAGCGTATCGAGGGACACATCGATCCGGTCGGGATCGTCGAAGCTCGGCAGCTTGGGCGGCTGCTCCAGGTTGGAGGCAGGCAGGAAGTCGATCAGCCGGCGCATCTGCAACAGCGCCTCGACGTCGTTGTCGTAGGCGCGGTCGGCGATTGACGAGCGCGTGGTGTGGACCTGCGCCCCGCCCAGTTCCTCCGCGGTCACGGTTTCGTTGGTCACCGTCTTCACGACGTCCGGGCCGGTGACGAACATATAACTCGTGTCGCACACCATGAAGATGAAGTCGGTCATCGCCGGCGAATAGACGTCGCCGCCGGCGCAGGGACCCATGATCACCGAGATCTGCGGGATGACGCCGGAAGAGAGCACGTTGCGCTGAAACACTTCGCCGTAGCCGCCGAGCGCCGCGACGCCCTCCTGGATGCGGGCGCCGCCGGCGTCGAAGAGGCCCACGATCGGCGCGCGGTTTTTGACCGCCATATCCTGGATCTTGGTCATCTTCTGCGCGTGGGTCTCGCTGAGCGAGCCGCCGAACACGGTGAAGTCCTTGGCGAAAACATATACCGTCCGGCCATTGACGGTGCCCCAGCCGGTGACCACGCCATCGCCTGGAATCTTCGTCTTCTCCATGCCGAAGTCGTCGCAGCGATGCTGGACGAACATGTCGAACTCCTCGAACGAGTCGTGATCGAGCAGAAGCTCGATGCGCTCGCGCGCGGTCAGCTTGCCCTTGGCGTGCTGGGCCGAGATGCGCTGCTGGCCGCCGCCCAATCGGGCGCGGTCGCGGCGGGCGTCAAGGCGGGCGAGGATGTCTTTCATTGGTGTGCCTGCTTCGCGCCAACTCGGCGAGGGGAAGTGGCCTTAGCATGGCAAGCGGCTAGCTGAAACAGGCGCTCAACGCTTCGGCGACCTGGTCGTAAAATCGGGCAGAAAGCGGATTACACGACTCGCTTTGCGCGTTTCGGAAGCATGCGGCGATCGCTTCGAAGCCGCGATGATGCACACGGGGATCACGCCGCTTCTTCTCTCATCGCCCCGGCGCGTGCGCTCTCAGCCGCCGATCACAAAATAATGAGCAATCGGCGCGGAACCTTTGCCGGCTGCGCAAGTTCGGGGCTCATGGGGAACATCGCCAATCTTATCTACGATCTGGGTTCTCACAATGGCCAGGACTCAGAATTTTACTTGAAGAAGGGGTTCACCGTCGTCGCGGTCGAAGCGAATCCGGAACTATGCGAACACTTGAAACGCGCTTTGGCCGCGAGATCGCCGAGGGGCGTTACGTTCTCATCGAGAGAGCGGTTGGAGAGCGCTTCGGCAAGGTGGCATTTTTCGTAAACACTGAACGCAGCATCTGGGGAACTACGGCATACAATCCCAGATATAAGGAACGCTCGAGCGCCAAGGTCTCTCCGAGTTGGACCAAAACCGTCGTGCCGTCGATCCCGTTTTCGTGGCTCATCGATCAATTCGGCGTCCCTTATTACCTGAAGATCGACATCGAAGGCGCCGACATCCTCTGCCTCAAGGATTTGATGAAGGAGGAGGATCGGCCAAACTTCATTTCCATCGAGCGACAGCCGTTTCTAGCGGACCAACTCAAGGAATTGGCGCTACTCAAGGCATTGGGATACACGCGATTCAAAATCGTCGATCAGAAGGCGGTTATGCACCAACAGCCGCCATCGCCAGCGCGGGAAGGCATCTACGTCGAGCATCAATTCGAATTCGACGCTACGGGGCTTTTCGGCGAGGAATCGCCGGGGCCTTGGCTCAGCTATAGCGAGGCGATGGCCCGCAACGCCGCGATCCAGGTTCAAAGCAAGGGCTTCGGCTTGTGGAGACGAACACCCGGCTTAAACAGGCTCAGAGACTCATGGGGCTCATGGTATGACTTCCACGCGGCGCTGCCGATAATAACTGACGCGGCGGGCGTCGAGGGGAGCGAGGATGAGTCTCATCCGCTTCGAACTTCCAGCGAGAGAGCTTCCGAAGAGGCGTAGCGGGACGCGCGGCGCCCCAAGCGCTGCGCAACGTTTGGGACGTCTGCTAATCTGCCTCCGCCAACGGCCATGTCGGACCGGCGCCGCAGACGGCGCTACATCGCCTTCTCGACGCGGCCGAAATGCCAGCGCTGAAGGCAG
Source organism: Roseiarcus sp. (assembly GCA_049584355.1). Lineage (GTDB taxonomy): Bacteria > Pseudomonadota > Alphaproteobacteria > Rhizobiales > Beijerinckiaceae > Roseiarcus. Next base: position 11,201 of record JBAUXQ010000278.1, read on the forward strand.
TGGTCCCGACGCCCTGACAGCATTCAGCCCAAGGCATTCGCCGCCAGCGCTGCGGCCTCGAACTCCCTCCAGCGCGCCTCACGGCGCGCCCTCGCCTCCCCGTCCGCGCCCCACCGCTCGGCCTGAAAATCCTCATCGACATGCGCGGCCCGCCAGCCCTCCTCAGGCGAGAGCCGACCGCGCGCGATCGCAAGCGCAAGCAGAGCCGAGCCGGAAAGCGTCGTTAAGACGCTGAGCGCGGCGAGCCCAACCGGATCATCGAAATCCTCGATCGCCGTGCGGATCGCCTCGATCGACTGCGGCGGCTGCTCGACATGGGTGACGCCGGCGGCGAGACGAAAGCGCGCGCCGAACCTCTCCGCGGCCCAGCGCAACACTGGATCGAACGCCTCGGCTTGGCGCTCGGCCAGCGCTTCCGGCTCCTCGGCGCGGTAGCAGAGGAGATCGGAGCCCGCATATTTGAGCACTTCCGCGCGCGTCTCGGCCATCGTGCGCGACACGCCGTCCACCGCCGAGTTGAGGAGCCGGGTCAGCGGCATATCGGCCGGTTCGATCGTCTCGCGCTGCCGTTCCCATTCGGCCGCGACCTTCAGCATAAGCGCCCGGCTCTTCGCTGCAAGCAGGTTGCGCCCAGGCGTCCGCGCGCCGCGGCCGTCGAGCGTCAAGGCGTGCTGGCCGCCCGTGGCCGCGCCGACGTCGACCGTCCGATAGAAGCGTTTGATTGTTGCGGGGCGCATATTCGCCTGCGCGGCGCGCATCGGGTCGCGCGGCGCCTCACTCATCGGGCGCATCCTCGATCGGATCGCGTTCGCTCACGTCGAAGCCGAACATGGCGAAGCCTTTCTTCATGTGCGCCGGCAGCGGCGCGGTCACGTCGATGAATCCGCCGCGCGGATGGGGCAGGATCAGGCGGCGGGCCAGGAGATGCAGCATGGGTTCGAGCCCGGGCGGAACCGCGCGCAAGGGATCGCTGCGCGCCGGATCGTTGGCGGGCCGGCGATTGTATTTCGGATCGCCGATGATCGGATGGCCGATCGCCTCGCAATGGGCGCGCAGCTGATGGGTCCGGCCGGTGACCGGGCGCATGGACAGCCACGCGAGCCGTGGCGCGACCTTGTCGACGACCGCGTAGAGGGTCAGCGAATGCTGAGCCTCGGGATCGCCGTGCTTGGCGACCCGCATCCGCTCGAGATCCGCCCTGCCCGGCCCGGGGCCGCGCGCTTCGCCCATGCCCTCGCCCTTGGCGAGAAACATCGAGATGCGCCCCTGCGCCGGCTTCGGCACGCCCTCGACCAGCGCCCAGTAAATCTTTTTCGCGCCGCGCGAACGGAAGGTCGCGCCGAGCTCGGCCGCGATCTTGCGCGACTTGGCGATCAGCAGCACACCCGAAGTGTCGCGATCGAGCCGATGAACGAGAACGGGCCGCTCGCCGTTCTTGTCGGCGAGCGCCTCAAGCATGCCGTCGACGTGGCGCTTCGTTCCCGAGCCGCCCTGGACCGCGAGGCCGTAGGGCTTATCGAGCACGATCACGTCGCGGTCCTCGAACAGCGTCATCGCCCGGATCGCCTCTCGGTCGCCGGGACTGGCGCGCCTGACCGCCGGCCCCGGCCCCGCGGGCATACGGAGCGGGGGCACGCGAACGCTTTCGCCGGCGGCAAGCCGGGTCGAAACGTCCGCCCGCCGGCCGGAAACGCGCACCTCGCCCTTGCGCACGATCTTCATCAGGTGAGACTGGGGCAGATCGGGGAAACGGCGACGAAACCAACGGTCGAGCCGCATGCCTGATTCGTCGTCGCCGATCTCATAGACGGCGGCCTTGTCGGGCTCGGCCGCCGCGACGGCGGCGATCACATCGCCATTTTTCCGCATGAAGCGGGTCATAGCGCAGGCCAGGCGGGCGCGATAGGCTGCCGCGCCAAGGTTCGTTCGCGGATGACGGAGAGGATCGCGATGCCCCATCATTTTCATGCGGTCGTATGGATCGACCACAAACAGGCGCGCATCTTCCACTTCAACGTCGACGAGGCGGACAAGACGGTGATCCGGGATCACATCGTTCGCGATATTCACGCCCATGAGAAGCGCACGGGTCACAGGATCGAGGAGAACAAGCCGTTCTTCGAGGATGTCGCCAAGGCGATCGCGGACGCCGGCGCCATCCTCATCGTCGGCCCGGCGCAGGAGAAGGATTTCTTCGCCAAATTCCTCGCCGACAGGCATCCGGCGATCCGGACGCATGTGGAGGGGGTGGAGAGAGCGGACCACCCGACCGACGGCGAACTCGTCGACCATGCGCGCCGCTTCGTCAAGGCCGCCGATCGCATGCGGCCGCAGAGGTGATGCGCGCCGGACCCTGGGAGGCGCCCGATGGCGTATGAGCTCTTCTATTGGCCGGGCATCCAGGGGCGCGGCGAGTTCGTTCGGCTCGCGCTCGAGGCGGCGGGCGCGCCTTACGTCGACGTCGCCCGCGAGCGCGGGGCCGGGCGAGGCGTCGCTGCTCTGACCGCGATCCTCGAAGGGCGGGCCGCGCCGTTCACGCCGTTCGCGCCGCCGTTCCTGCGCGATGGCGAGATCATCGTCTCGCATGTGGCGAACATCCTCGACTATCTCGCTCCCAAGCTCGGCCTCGCGCCGCGGCAAGAGGCGCGACGTGTTTTCGCCCACGGACTGCAGCTCACCATCACCGACCTCATCGCCGAGGTTCACGACACCCATCACCCGATCGCGGCCGACCTCTACTACGAGGACCAGAAGAAGGAGGCCAAGGCGCGCTCTGCAGCGTTCCTGAGCGAGCGGGCGCCGAAATATCTCGGCTATTTCGAGCGCGTGCTGGCCGATAATCCAGCGGGAAGAGCGCACGCCGTCGGCGACAAGCTCACCACCGTCGACCTGTCGCTGTTCCAGGTCTGGGCCGGCCTCGCCTACGCCTTTCCGCGCGCGTTTGCCGGCGCGGACAAGCTTTATCCCGCTCTCGCCGCGCTCGCGGCCAAGGTCGCGGCCCAACCGAACGTCGCCGCCTATCTCGCGTCTGAGCGCCGTATTCCCTTCAACGAATCGGGAATATTCCGCCACTACCCCGAGCTCGACCAGGCGGCGG
>JBAUXQ010000279.1:0-4256 GCA_049584355.1 Roseiarcus sp.
ACCATCGCCGCGCGCCAGCGGTTTCGCTTGGCGCGGCGCGGGCTGACCAGCGCCAGCAGCGCCAGGATGCCGCCCTCGCCGTGATTGTCGGCGCGCATGATGAGGATCGCGTATTTGAACGAGATGACGACGATGAGCGACCAGAAGATCAGCGACACGATGCCGAGCACCGCTTCCGGCGTGATTTGTCCGGTGGGACTGGCGGACCTCGCCGCGACGTTGAGGGTATAGAGCGGGCTCGTGCCGATGTCGCCGAAAACGACGCCCATGCAGGCGAGCGCGGCCGGTCCCAGCGCCCGCGCCGTTCTTTTCCCGCGCGCCTCCAGCAGCGGCGCGCCGACCTTCGCGGTTGCGGTCATCGAGCGCCCTCTCGCCCAGCGCTTTGCAGATGAACGGTAGCGCAGGGAGAAGGAAGCGTAAACCGCCTGCGAGGCTAAGGGCGCATCGGCTCGGCGCTAAACGTGCCCGCCCTTGGCCTTCGCCGACACGTCGACCAATCTCAAGACGTCGTCCCCAGCCTTTCCAAGCGCCTCCGCCGCCGTCGCGAGGGCGAGGGTGAGCTGGCGGTTGAGGCTGAAGGCCGGCGGCCCCACTATGCAACTCCACGCCGCGGCGTCCTGGACGCTCGCCCGCGCCTTGGTGTCGGCGTAGTCGATCATCGCGCAATAGCAGATGATGGTGTGGTCGCAGATTAGATCAAACCGCACTTCCGCCTGAGCAGCCGATGGCAAAATGATCTCGGCGCTGGGTAGCGTAGAATATTGAAACCCCGGCGGCGCGTCGAGCGGCACGTAGGGGACGACGTCGAGGACGTAATTCATGAGCCGGCACGTCGCCACTGTCGCCGCGTAGGCCGCGGTCCACGCGAGATCGCCGGTACGAGGGGAGGCGAACAGGCACGCGCTCGCCCTTGCGCCCATGAGCTTTCCGACATCGAAGCTCAGATAGGTGGCGACCGCCGATCCGAGGCTGTGCCCGCAGATGACGACAGTCGCTTGGCCCACCACGCTCGCGACGCCGTCCGCGGCCTTCGCGCCGATCTGGACGCCGTCCAGGCCGAAAAGCATCATAGAGTCATAGACGCTCCAGAAGCCCTGCTCGACTTTCGCACCCGGCGACGAGGGGGCGTCGCGCAGAAAGAAATCGGCGTCGATGACCCATTCGGCGAAGCCGTTCGTCCCGCGTATCGCCGCGACGTAGCGAGTGGGGTCGGCATGATTGCGCGCCAGATACCCGTAGAACACCAGAGGACCGAGTTGCAGCGCTTTCGCGTCGTTCGGACCCAAACTGCTCATGTCGGGCAGGATGGAGTCGCGGGCGATCAGATGGCCGACGATGTCCCAGCCCGCGCCGGTGACCCTTGATCCATCGCCCGGTGTGACGGACTGGGGCACATACATCCCCTCCGCGAATGCGACGAGATAGCCAAAGTCCACGGCTTCGGGATTCGTGATTGGCATTGTCGTGTCCTCCCTCCCATCAAGTCCGATCGCCGGCCGCGGCGCCAAAAGGGCCAGCGGGGTCTACTGTATGCTTGGGTTATCCGTTCTCGTCGACTCGAAAGCCGGCGTCACCCTGCGCCCCCGCTCCCGCGCAGCGCCTTGGCGAGGGCGACATCGTTGATCTTGCCGGAGCCGAGCAGCGGGATCGCGTCGAGGACGACGACCGACGCCCTCGAGACGTTGAACGCGGAGAAGAACTGGCGCCAGAACAGCGGCGCGAACCGCCGCGACGTCATCAGGGTCCGAAACATGACGGCCGTCGTCCTTGGACGGTGCTCAGGCCGGATGGGACGCCGAAACCCTGCGATGCGTCAAGCGCGGACGCGCGTTGTCCGCCTCACTGCAGCACGTAGCGAATGCCGACGCGCACTTGCTGCGACGCGTTGTTCTGCCGGAGGGTCATGCCCGTTTGCGGGCTGATGAGCCTGGTGGTGTCGCCGCTGTTGAGGTAGCGATAGCCGATGTCGAGCGTCGTGCTCGGATTGAGCTGGAAGCCAAACCCGGCCGACAGCGCCCAGGCGAAACTGTAAGTGGTAGAGCTGATCGACCGGCTCCAGTATTGCTGACCGAACGCGATGGCGGGTTGGGGAGAGATCGGCTGGCCCTGCGGATTGACCCAAATCTGCGGAAACCCGCTGGCTGGCGTGAGGTACGGCGCGTAGGCCTGGCCGTCGTTCGCCTGGTAGGCGTTGAAGCTTCCCGTCATAACGTTCATGTTGAGGCCGAGGCCGCCGCCGATGTAGGGCGTGAACCCGCCGTAGGTTCCGAGATCGACATAGCCGTTGGCGAGGAAAGCGTTGTTGTACTGCTTGATCGTCGTCGTCCCGTTGCAGACGTCCGAGGCATTGTAGACGTTGCCCGCGGCGAGGCCAGTGGTTTGACTGTAGGCTCCGGCGGTTGGGGGATAGGGGCAGATGACCGCCGTGTTGCGGGTTGCGCCTGAACCGGTGCGATAGTCCCAGGTCGCGTCGAACCGCAAATAGTCGTTGAAGCGATAGCCCGCTCCGAGGCCGCCGGTGAAGTTGGTCGTCGACCAGTTCGTTCCGGCCGACGCCGTGTACGGAGTGGCGACGAGGCCGGGCGGCGGCGCCGAAATGCTCGGCAGCGAGATGGTGGGGGCTTCGTCGAAGCTGATCCCGAGGTCGCCGCGGATGTACCAGTTGGAGCCGGCTTCGAACACGGTCGGGCCCTGGCTCGCCGGCGTGGTCAGCGACGGCGCGGTCCCGAACAGATCGGCGGCTGAGGCCGGCCAGGCCGCCACGGTCAGCCCGGCGCAAGCAAGAGACAACAGAACCTTCATCGGCCACCCCAGAATCGCCGCGCCGACGCAAGAAACGGCGACGCTTCAGGAGAATCTGGCGGCTAATACTTAATTATTGTTTAACCGTAACAAATTTTTATCCATACAATACTTAGTGTTGCAGTCTTAACTCAATATATCGTGTCCGGTCGGTCAGCAACGACGGGCGATTGGCGAAGTCTTGCCGCAGCCGCGTCGGCCGTCGCTGAACGAGGCGCGGCCGGCCGCCGCCGTTCAGGAGCGGGCGAGCAAGAGGCCGAAACCCGCCAGCAGCACGCCGACAAGCTGTCGAGCCGCCAGTGGCCTGGCTTCCGTTCCCAGGAGGCCGAAGCCGTCAATAAGCGTCGAGGCGACTGCGATGACGAAAAAATAGAGGATGAACGTCTGGCTGGGGCCAAGCCTTGGCGCAACGAAGGTGAGCCCGGCGAGGATGAACGCCCCCATCATCCCGCCGGCGACGGCCTTCAGTCCGTGAGTTTCGAGGAGGTTCGCTGCGGGCAGAGGAAGACGGTAGATCGCGACCGCCACAAGGACGAGCGTCAGCGCGGACACGGTGGCGGACATGGCGCCGACCCAGATCGCGCCGATGCCCGCCCTCGCCGCGGCGCCGTTGGTCATCGCCTGCAGGACCTGGAAGCCGCCGCACGCCATCGCAATAAGCCAGAATTGCACCTTCAAGTCCCTCACAAGCTCAACGTCCCGTCGATGTACCGCGTCCGGTCGATGAACAACGACAGGCGCTTGGCGAAGTCCTGACGCACGCGGGTGAGCGGCGGCCGGCTCCTCCGCCAGGGCGGCGCCGACGGCGCCTCGGCCAGCTCCGGCCAGGGAGACGCCGCGAACCAGTCGCGAAAGTCGCGGGCGAACCGCGCCTCGCCGCGCCAGAGCTTGAGCTCCCAGGGCTTCGGCGCGTTGACGAAATGGAGCACGATCGGCTCGATCCTGCGCTCAAGGTCGAGAAGGAAGAAGTCGCCCATGAAATTAAAGCGCGGCGACAGCGGCCCGAAGTCGCCTTTCAGCGTCGCGTTGAGCGCGTCCTGCTCGTTGAAGGGAAACCGCTCGGGCGCATCGCGGAGGGCTCGCGCCACCTGCTCGGCGAGCGCGCGCCGGCGCCATTCGGCGCGGTCGATCGCCATCAGGCCGGCGTTGAAGTAGGGCGTGTCGAGCGCAAGTCCGAGCGAGCGGCGCGTCCGCTGGAACCGCCGCGCCAGCGCGTCGCGCTTGAAGTCCATGTAAAAGATCATGTCATATGCGGCGGCGAGCGGCCGTTCGCCGAGATCGAAGGTTTCGAGCCGCTTGAGCCCCGGGCGGACGATGAGCATGTCGGAATCGACCGAGACGATGCGCTCGAAGCGGGCCGGCAGCAGTTCGTCGAGAAAGAGCCGGCGAAAGACGGCGCGCGAAAAGCGCCCGCTCGGCTTGAGGTTCTTGTCGAAGCGCGCGAAGTCGATCGT
>JBAUXQ010000280.1:0-2511 GCA_049584355.1 Roseiarcus sp.
ACCCGGAAGGATCGCGGCCCTTCCTGGGCTCCTTGCTGCTCGCCTATCACGACGACGCCGGCCGGTTGCTCTACGCCGGCCGCGTCGGAACCGGCATGTCGCAGAAGACGCTCGCCCTCCTCCACCGTCGCCTCGCGCCACTCGCCGCCCCGAAGATGCCGCTCGACGTTCCGCCGCCGCGCGAAACCCGCTTCGGCGGCCGGCTCGTCCTCTCGAAGATGCATTGGGTCCGCCCGGAGCTGGTCGCCGAGATAACTTATCTGACCTGGGCGGAGGACGGCTTGCTTCGCCACACCGTCTTCGTCGGCCTGCGGGACGACAAGCCTGCCCGCGAAGTCCGACGCGAGCGCCCGACTTGACCCCCGCCGCCGACGCCCTGTGGTCGTCTCGCGGTCCTTCTCATGATCATTTCTCGTTCGCGCCGTGGCGCGATCTTCTGTCGCGTCTCAACCTGAAAGGAAGACGTGACATGCCATCGGATATTCTTCTCGCCCGCAACGCAAACACCGCCGAGGACCGCCGGCCAAAACTTATGCTCCCGATCGGTTCCGGCCGAACGGGCAAGTCCTTCTGGTCCCGCTGGTTCATTGACCGCGCCGCGGAACATCGCTCGCAACTCGAGATCATCGACGGCGATACGATCAATCCCGGCCTGGCGCCGCTCTACAAGAGCGCCTTCGTCCCGCCCGCGTTCAGGGGCGATCAACCAGCATGGTTCGAAAAAACCATCGGATCCGCCGTCGAAGGCCGGCGCTCCACCCTGCTCGATCTCGGGTGCTGGCTGTTCGACGACTGGCTCGCCGAATTGCCGCTCGCCGAGACCCTTGAAGAAAACGGCGTCGATCTCATCGCCGTCTATCTCCTCACGCCAGACGCCTACAGCCTCCCCCGCCTTCCCCATATCCTCGACCTCATCAAGCCCCCGCGCACGCTTGTCGTCCTGAATGAGTGGGGTTTCGAAGCGGTCAAGGCCCGCGCCGCCTTCGCTCCTATCCTCGCCAATCGCGTCGTCGCGGCTGCGCAAGCGGATGGGGCGCGGATCGTCACGATGCCCCATCTTGACGACGCCGAGGAGTTGGATGCGATCCGCGCCCGGCGTGAGGACGGCGTGACCGACGCGCGGACGGATCGTCCCGTACTCTCCGTCTGGTTGAACCGCATGGAGGAGAACTTCGCGCCCATCGCCGACTGGCTCGCCTAAAACCGACGGCCGCCCGATCCTTGCCGGAACGGGCGGCCGTTTTCTGTCACGAGCCGTCTGCTATCCGCCCTGCTTCGGCACAAGATCCTGAAGGCGGCACATTTCGACTGGCGCGCCCCTGGCGTCTTGCAAGGTGACCGGCTTCTTCCAGCACCGCTCGACCGCGGCAACCACGGCCCGCTCCGCTTCCGTCTCTTTGTCCTGTCGCCATCCCGCCGTCGCATAGCCGCCGACGAACACCGCCAGCGCCGCCGCCGCGACGCCGACGGCAAGCCGCCGTGCGTCGCGCCGATTATGCTGGGTCTGTTTCAGGACGAGCCATTGCTGGCATTCGTCCAGAAGCTTCACCGACAGGTCCTTTGCGATCTTCGCCACTGAGGCGTTGCAGACCTGTTCGGCGCGCTCGCTTGTGGCCGCCGCCGTGTCGGCCGCCTGGCGCGCCATGCTCAGCGCCTCCTGCCCGCTTGTCAGCAGAATCTCCGCGCGCCTGAACTCGTCGTCACGAAACCGGCGCGACGCCTCTTCGATCCGCGCGCAGGCCGTATCGACCCGCTCCCCCATCGTCTTCTCGGCTTCGAGGAGGATGCCGCCGAGGCCCTCGACCGATTCGCGCTGCCACCGGACGAAGACGGCGTGCGATCCGTGCTCGTCGAAACCCTCCTCCCGAAGGGCCTCGTCCATCTTCCCGGCCGCCTCGCGAAACCTCGCGAGGCGATCCGGACGGGTCGCCGGTTCGTTCACGGCAACCAGTCCTCGACCTCAGACAGGTTCTCCTCCATCCGGTTGATCCATGTCTTGACCATGAACTGATGGCCAAGCGACATCGGTCGGCCGTTTTTGCCTCGCTTGCCTTCGGCCGCTTCATAGAAAGTCAGCATCTCGTCGCGCATCGCCTTCATGCAGGCGAGCCTCGGCATGGTCACGGTCCGGGCGCTATCCGCCATCTGCTCGAATCGCGGGTGCGCATAGACGAAATCGAACATCCCGCCTGGCGCCTTGCCTGCCGGAACCAGACTTTCGTTCAGGACCATCACCGATCGATCCGAACGAAAATATCCCTTCTCGTAGATCCTCATGACATGATCGAAGTCCTCCATGGTCGGTCCCATCGAGTAGATCGCCAGCGGTTGGACGCCGGCGGCCTCACAGAACTCTCGTAGATTCAGGTCCTTGGCGTGCTCCGCCAACACTTTGTCGCCGCCCCCCATGTCAAGGACCATCGACTGTTGCTCAGCCGCCATCTGACTGGTGACTTCCGTCACCCACTCCGCGACGTCGCCAACATCGCTCCCCCGCGGTTGGATCGCTCC
>JBAUXQ010000281.1:0-12318 GCA_049584355.1 Roseiarcus sp.
AGGACGCACGTCCAAACTTCGGATGGAGCCTCGAACCATCCTGGCGGCAGTCGATGTTGGGCGAACCGAGCTTGGCGAACAGCGCCTTGAGCGCGAACATTTCCTCGACCGTCGCCAGATCGCCGACGATCGCGCCGATCCGGGAGGGCGATGTCGCCTTGACCTTGCCGGCGACCGCGGCGAAAGCCTCCGCCCAGCTCGCGGGTCTAAGGGAGTCGTCGACACGCACGTAAGGGCGGTCCAGCCGCTGCGTCTTAAGCCCATCGACAATGTGCCGCGTCTTGTCGGAAATCCATTCCTCGTTGATCGCATCGTTGACGCGCGGCAGGATGCGCACGATCTCGCGGCCGCGAGAGTCGATCCGGATGGCCGAGCCCAGGGCGTCCATGACGTCCACCGACTCGGTCTTGAGGTACTCCCAGGGTCGGGCGTGGAACGCGGTCGGTTTCGAGGTCAGGGCTCCGACCGGACACAGGTCGACGACGTTGCCCTGCAATTCGGATGTCAGTGCGTGCTCGAGATAGGAAGTGATCTCCATGTCCTCGCCGCGGCCGATCGCGCCAAGCTCGGGAACGCCGGCGACCTCGGTCACGAACCGCACGCAGCGCGTGCATTGGATGCAGCGGTTCATCGAGGTCTTGACCAAGGGCCCAATGAACTTGTCCTCGACGGCGCGCTTGTTCTCGGAGAAGCGCGACGAGTCGGCGCCATAGCCCATCGCCTGATCCTGCAGATCGCATTCGCCTCCCTGGTCGCAGATCGGGCAGTCGAGCGGATGGTTGATGAGCAGGAACTCCATCACCCCCTTGCGCGCCTTCCGCGCCATCTGCGAATTGGTGAACACGACCGGCGGCTCGCCATTCGGCCCCGGACGCAGGTCTTTGACCGCCATCGCGCAGGATGCCGTCGGTTTGGGCGGTCCGCCTTTCACTTCGACGAGGCACATCCGGCAGTTGCCGGCGATCGATAGTCGCTCATGGTAGCAGAACCGCGGGATTTCAGCGCCAGCCGCCTCGCAGGCCTGGAGAAGCGTGTATTCGGCGGGAACGTCGATTTCCTTGCCGTCGATGACGATCTTGCTCATGCCCTTCTCGCCGCGTGGCCCGCCCGACAATATTCGAGAAGGGTCGGCCCTGTGCGCCCGGTCATCCACATTTCCGGCCCATCCACAGCTTGATGTGCGCCAAGTGGCTCCAGCCGAACGCGAAGTCGGTATCGCCGCGCGCCCTCAGATATTCGAGCCGCCCCGTTGCCTCGGCGAGGTCGGGAATGTGTCCGGCGGGGATGGGCCACATCACGAAGTGCGGCGCTCCGAGCTCTTCGAACCAGTCGCGCTTGCGATTGTAGAGCTGCTTGTGGACTGTCGCCCAGACAAAACGCTCCAGCGCTTCGACGCTTTCCCACACCGACAAGTTGACCGCCATCGTCGGATCGTTCGCCGGGCGGATGGCGGTCGCGTTGTTGCTCTCATCCTTGAGCCGCCACACGAATCCCTCGCTGTGCTCCGCAAGAGCGTTGATGCGATCGAGGTTCTTCATGAACGCCGCCATGCGCGGATCGTCCGTCGGATAGCGGAACCGGCCAATATTGAGCTGAGCGATATGGCTGATCATGCGCTATTCCGCCGCCGCCCGCAGAGGCTCGCTATGGGGGTTGGCGGCGTACTGGTCGATCCGCCTCTCGATCTCCGGACGGAAGTGAGCGATCAGGCCCTGGATCGGCCATGCCGCGGCGTCGCCAAGGGCGCAGATGGTGTGCCCTTCGACCTGCTTGGTCACGTCGAGCAGCATGTCGATCTCACGCTTCTGTGCGCGGCCCTGAACCATGCGCTCCATGACCCGCCACATCCATCCCGCCCCCTCACGGCAAGGCGTGCACTGGCCGCAGCTCTCGTGCTTATAGAAATAGGACAGGCGCGCGATGGCGCGGATGATATCGGTCGACTTATCCATCACGATCGCCGCCGCCGTGCCGAGGCCCGACTTGAGCTTGGCGAGCGAGTCGAAATCCATCGGACAGTCGATGATCTCGGCGGCGGGAAGGAGCCGCACCGACGCTCCACCCGGAATCACCGCGAGGAGATTGTCCCACCCCCCGCGCACGCCGGCGCAGTGCTTCTCAATCAGCTCGCGGAACGGGATCGACATCGCTTCCTCGACGTTGCAGGGCTTGTTAACGTGCCCCGATACACTGAAGACCTTGGTGCCGAAATTGTTCGGCGCGCCGAAACTCGTGAACCATGATGCGCCGCGCCGCAAAATCGTCGGCGAGACAGCAATCGACTCGACGTTGTTGACGGTGGTCGGAGAGCCGTAGAGTCCCATCCCGGCCGGGAAAGGCGGCTTCATGCGGGGCATCCCCTTCTTGCCCTCGAGCGACTCGAGCATCGCCGTCTCTTCGCCGCAAATATAAGCGCCGGCGCCGTGATGGACGTAGAGATCGAATGGCCAGCCGTGAATATTGTCCTTGCCGATGAGGAGCGCATCGTAGGCTTCTACGACCGCGGCCTCGAGATTGTAGCGCTCTTTGATAAATTCGCCACGCACGTAGATATAGGCAGCGTGCGCGCCCATCGCGAACGAAGCGATCAGCGCGCCTTCGACCAGCGTATGCGGGTCGTTGCGCATGATCTCTCGGTCCTTGCAGGTTCCCGGCTCGGATTCGTCGGCGTTGATGACCAGGTAGTGCGGGCGCTTGGGATCGATGGTCTTCGGCATAAACGACCATTTGAGGCCGGTCGGGAAACCTGCGCCGCCGCGCCCGCGCAGCCCCGAGGCCTTCATTTCGGCGATGATCCAGTCGCGCCCTTTATCGATGATCGCCTTGGTCCCGTCCCAATTGCCGCGCGCCCGCGCGCCCTTCAGGCTGCGGTCGCCAAGCCCATAGAGGTTGGTGAAGATGCGATCCTTGTCTTCCAGCATCGCTCAGTCCCCGATCTTCCCTGCCGGCGATTGGGTACGAGCCCCCGCGGCGGCCCCATCCAGGGACGCTGACGGCTGATCATTTGCGGGCGCCGACGCGCCCGGCGCGCCGCGCCCGTCGACGCCGTAGAGCGTGGTCAGCGCGGTCAAGCCCCCGACCGGCTCGGAAGAGACGCGCCCGACCTGCGAGCCGATCCTGACTGGTCGGCCCGCCGCCAAGTCGTCGAGCAGCCCGGCGAAATTCTCGGCCGTCAAATCCTCGTAGTAGTCGTCGTTGATCTGGACCATCGGCGCATTGCAACAGGCGCCGAGGCACTCGACCTCGGTCCACGAAAATAGGCCGTCGGACGTCACATGGCCCTGCTCGCCGATGCGCTTGCGGCAGACCGCCTTGAGGTCTTCGGCGCCGCAGAGCATGCACGGCGTAGTGCCACAGAGTTGAACGTAATGACGGCCGACGGGCGCCAGATTGAACATTGTGTAAAAAGTCGCGACTTCAAGAACTCGGATATTCGGCATCTCGAGCATCGACGCGACTTTCTCGATCGCTGACCTCGGCAGCCAGTAGCCGTTTTGCTTCTGCGCCCGCCACAAAAGCGCGAGCACCGCCGACGCCTGCCGGCCGGAGGGATATTTGTTAAGCTCCTTCTCGGCCCACGCGCTGTTCTCGGGCGTGAACTCGAAGCTTGTGGGCTGTTCCTCGGCGATTCGGGAGACGGACATCGGTCAGCTCGCCCTCGAATGCGCCGAAGGCTCGGCTTCGGTCATCGGTCGACCTCCCCGAACACGATGTCGAGCGACCCGAGGATGGCGCTGACGTCGGCGAGCATGTGTTTGCGACACATGAAGTCCATCGCTTGAAGATGGGCGAAGCCGGGTGCGCGGAGCTTTACGCGATAAGGCCTGTTGGAGCCGTCGGAGACCAGATAGACGCCAAACTCGCCCTTCGGCGCCTCGACCGCGGCGTAGACTTCGCCGGGCGGCACCTTGTAGCCCTCGGTGTAGAGCTTGAAATGATGGATGAGCGCTTCCATCGACCTCTTCATCTCAGCGCGGTGCGGTGGCGCAACCTTGCCGTCGTCAGTCCTCACCGGCCCTTCGCCGCCGGCCGAATTGAGCTTTTCGCAGCACTGCCTCATGATCTTTACCGACTGGCGCATCTCCTCCATCCGGATCACATAACGGTCGTAGCAGTCGCCGTTCTTGCCGATGGGAATGTCGAAGTCCATTTCCTCATAGCACTCATAAGGCTGCGCCTTGCGCAAGTCCCACGCGGCCCCGGAGCCGCGCACCATCACGCCCGAGAAGCCCCATGCCCAAGCGTCGGCGAGCTTAATGACGCCGATGTCGACATTGCGCTGTTTGAAGATGCGATTTCCGGTGAGCAGGGTTTCCATATCGTCGCAGACGCCGAGGAAAGGATCGCAGAAAGCCTCGATATCGTCGATGAGTTTGCGCGGCAGATCCTCGTGGACGCCGCCCGGACGGAAGTAGGCCGCGTGCATGCGCGAGCCGCTCGCGCGCTCGTAGAACACCATCAGTTTCTCGCGCTCCTCGAACCCCCAGAGAATTGGGGTCATCGCTCCCACGTCGTTCGCTTGGGTCGTAATCTGGAGCAGATGCGAGAGCAGGCGGCCGATTTCGCAATAGAGCACTCGGATCAGCTGCGCGCGGCGGGGAATGGAGATGCCCAGCAGCCGCTCGACCGCGAGTGCATAGGCGTGTTCTTGATTCATCGGCGCGACATAATCGAGCCGGTCGAGATAGGGGACGTTCTGCAGATAGGTTCGCGCCTCCATCAATTTCTCGGTGCCGCGATGCAGAAGGCCGATATGCGGGTCGACGCGCTCAACCACCTCGCCGTCGAGCTCGAGCACAAGCCGCAATACGCCGTGCGCCGCCGGATGCTGCGGCCCGAAGTTGATGGAGAAGTTGCGGAGGTTCTGGTCGGTCACTGCTTATTCCTACTGCCCCTTGGTCTTCTCATCCCCGGGCAACGGCGCGCCTTCCCACGGGCTCAGGAAATCGAACCGGCGGAATTCCTGGTTGAGTCGCACGGGCTCGTAACGCACCCGCTTTTCTCCGTCGTCGTAGCGGACCTCGACAAAACCGGTCATCGGAAAGTCCTTGCGCAGCGGGTGACCTTCGAAGCCGTAATCGGTCAGAATGCGCCGCAAGTCCGGATGGCCATCGAACAGCACGCCGAACAGGTCATAAACCTCGCGCTCGTACCAGTCCGCCCCCGGATAGACAGCCGTCGCACTCGCGATCGGCGTGTCTTCGTCGGTCGCGACCTTGATCCTGACCCGCCGGTTCAGCTTCGGCGCCAGCAAATGATAGACGATGTCGAACCGCTTCTCGCGCTCCGGATAATCGGCCCCCGAGATGTCGATGATCGAAACGAACTGGGCCGCGGGATCGTCGCGCAGGAATTGCAGCGCTTCAGTGATGTGCGCCGGATCGACGGTCAGCGTCAGCTCGCCGAATGCGAAAGTGGACTCCAGCACCGCGCCGGGCGCCCCGGCGGCGAGTTTCGCTGCGATGGTCTCAAGTTGGTCGTCCATTCACCCCGACACTCCGGCCCCTTCAGCGCTCAGGCGTTTCCTCAGCGTTCAATCGTGCCCGTGCGCCGGATCTTCTTCTGGAGCATCAACACCCCGTAAAGCAGCGCTTCAGCGGTGGGAGGACAGCCCGGCACGTAGATATCCACCGGCACGATGCGGTCGCATCCTCGCACCACGGAATAGGAATAATGGTAATAGCCGCCGCCATTGGCGCACGAGCCCATCGAGATGACGTAACGAGGTTCCGGCATCTGGTCGTAAACCTTTCGCAGCGCGGGAGCCATCTTGTTGGTCAGCGTCCCCGCCACGATCATCACATCCGACTGGCGCGGGCTCCCGCGCGGCGCGAAGCCGAACCGCTCGACGTCATAGCGCGGCATCGACAGCTGCATCATCTCGACAGCGCAGCAGGCAAGGCCAAAAGTCATCCACATTAGCGAGCCAGTGCGCGCCCATTGGATGAGGTCGTCGGTCGTGGTGACGAGAAACCCCTTGTCGGCGAGTTCGTCGCTGATCGAGCCGAAGTATCGGTCTTCGGGCCGGAGCGGTCTGCCGGTCAGTGGATCAAGGAAATCCGTCGCGCCAAGCGCGGCGGTCGAGCTGGCGCTCAGTCCCATTCCAGCGCTCCTTTGTTCCATTCGTACACGAATCCGATGGTGAGCACTCCCAGGAACAACATCATCGACCAGAATCCGAGCGCGCCAAGGTCGTGGAAAACGATCGCCCAAGGAAACAGGAACGCCACTTCCAGATCGAAGATAATGAAGAGGAGCGAGACCAAGTAAAAGCGAGCGTCGAAGCGCATGCGCGCGTCGTCAAACGGAGGAAAACCGCATTCGTAGGGCGAAAGTTTCTCCGCGTCGGGAGCCCGGTAAGCCACCAGGAAAGGCGCGATCATCAGCGCGCCGCCGATCAGCGCGGCGAGAATTATGAACACGACCAGCGGCAGGTAATCGGAAATGAGGCTAGGCATGGCCTTGCTCTTCAGGTTGCGACCAGGCGAACGCGAGCGATCTTCGTCCAAACGGCGGACGCTCCGCGCGTGTCGCTGAAGGCGTATCGCAGTGCAGCGGAGCATGCAAGGCGAAAGGACCTAATTCGCCGGCATGACCCGCTGAGGATCCCACGGCGCGCCGCACGCGAAGGGACCCGAGCTTCGGGTATCAATCCCCTCCAAGCACGCGAGGGCCGGAAGGCGAACAAATGTGGACATCGCCGGCCGGCCGAGTCGGAAAGGTCAACCAGACTGTCGGCTAAGTATTCGAGAGAATGGCGAGAGAGACGGGACTTGAACCCGCGACCTCCGGCGTGACAGGCCGGCGCTCTAACCAACTGAGCTACTCCCCCGCGGGAGACGGAGCGCGATAAGCCACGCGCGCGCCCAAGTCAAGGATCGCATACGCGCAAGCGCCCGGCCGCTCGCGCGATGTTGGCTCATCCCTGGTTTGTGCGACGTGCTCGCCCTCCCGGGGACTAAAATTGGCTTGTGGCCAGTGACCAGCGCCGCATCTCTTCGCGCGACAGCACATGGACGGTGTCAGGGGGCAGGGACTCGGCCGTGCGCACGAGCGCTGGGTCGATCCCCATTCGGCGCGCATAGCGTCCAAGCACGGCGACCATCGGCGGATCCGCAAAACTGCGCGTCACCTGCGGCGGCCGCAAAAAGCCGCCCCCTTGGCTCTCAACGATCGACATCCGATGAAGCCCGACTTCGCTGCCGGGAGGCGCGACCCGGCGCACCGCGCCCATAAGCGCGTAGACGCAGGCAGACAGGCATTCGCCAACGAACGGGCCGGGATCACCGCCCGCATCGAACCGTCCGACGACGCCGGCGATGCGCAGCCCCCGCAAAATGTGACCGAAGACCATCGAGGCGACGACATTGCCGCCTCGGGAGTTGAAAAAGACGATCCGCCTCAACTTGGTGTCGGCGCTGCCCGATTTGAGGAAATCGACGAAGGCTTGAGGCGTCTCGGCCTCGATGACGCCGTCGGCGACGATGACATCGGGACAATGTTTGCCGCATTCGCGGGATTCGAGCGGCGCGACATGGAAACTCATCGCCCCGCCGTGCTCCTGCGCCGCGGCAGGCGTGAGCGCAATCCCGCCGAGGATGAAGGCCGCGGCCAGCGCCGACAGCGCCCGTAAACGCCCGTGGCTGGTGGGCGGTGACGGGCTCGAACCGCCGACCCTCTCGGTGTAAACGAGATGCTCTGCCAACTGAGCTAACCGCCCTTGTCGCCGCCGCACTCTGGGTCCGGCAATTCCCGACACTACAGGCTCGCCGCAGGCTCGCCAAGCGTGAGCGGGCGGCGGTCGTCAAGAGCGTATGCAGGCGACGGGGCGGCCCCCGTGGCTGCCCCGCGACTTCCCCCAGAGGGGTCGCAGAACGCGTGGAATCGAATTATTTCTTGGCCGATTTCTTGTTAAGGCTCGCCTTCAGCGCCGCGCCGGGCTTGAAACGCGCGTTCCTCGACGCGGCGATTTTGATTTCCTTGCCGGTTGCTGGATTGCGTCCCTTTCCGGCCGCCCGCTCGCGCACGGAGAAGGTGCCGAATCCGACCAAACGCACTTCCTCGCCTTTCTTCAATGTTTTCTCGATCCCCTCAAGCACGGCCTCGAGCGCGGCGGCGGCGGCGACCTTGGTCAAATCCGCTTCCGTAGCGATATGATCGACGAGCTCAAGCTTATTCATTATGGCCTCTCCATTCGAATGCGGCGCTCGGTTGTCGGCGCCGGTTCTGAAGTGCGGCGCCTCCAGCGCCTTCTATGACACGGCGACTCGCGCCACCGCGCGCTCGTACTCGTCCCTCCCTCTTGAAGGCGCCCATCGCCGCCCCAAGCGAATCGACAGCAGAGTTCGATCCATAGCTCGCCGTTTCGCCCAAGGAACGCAAGCGTTTGCCGGGACGGCGGGCGAAAAAAGAGCGCTTTTGCCGCCTAAAACTACTCCGCGGCAGAAAAAAGCCGCGAATTCCGAAGAATTCGCGGCGATCTTGGGGACTTCAGCGCGCCGGACACCCGGTTCTCAAGCGGAGGAGCGAAGGGTCGTCAGTGCGCGACGAGCCCTTGGCCGTCCTCTTCGGACGGGCCGCGCGGCGGCTGCGCCGTTGCGACTTCCTCCTCCCACACGATCGGAGTCGGCTGGCGGAGGAGAGCGTGAGCGAGCACCTCATCCATGCGCGAAACCGGTACGATCTCAAGTCCGTTCTTCACCGAGCTCGGTATCTCCGCCAGGTCCTTCGCGTTGTCTTCGGGGATGAGGACCTTCTTGATTCCGCCTCTCAGCGCCGCAAGCAGCTTTTCTTTGAGACCGCCAATCGGCAGGACGCGGCCGCGCAGCGTGATCTCGCCGGTCATGGCGATGTCGCGTCGCACCGGAATGCCCGTCAGCATTGAGACGATGACGGTCGCCATGCCGACGCCCGCGGAGGGCCCATCCTTCGGCGTCGCGCCTTCCGGCACATGCACGTGGATGTCGCGCCTGTCGAACAGCGGCGGCTCGATGCCGAAGTCGACGGCGCGAGAGCGTACGTAGGACGCCGCAGCCGAAATCGACTCCTTCATCACGTCCTTGAGATTGCCCGTCACCGTCATGCGGCCCTTGCCGGGCATCATGACGCCCTCGATCGTCAGGAGTTCGCCGCCGACCTCCGTCCAGGCGAGACCAGTCACCAGCCCGACCTGATCGTCGGCCTCGATTTCGCCATAGCGAAACTTCGGCGGGCCGAGGAACTCGGCGACGTTCTGGCCGGTGACGGCGATCGTTTTGCTCTTGTTGGTGAGGATCTCTTTCACCGCTTTGCGCGCGAGATTGGAAATTTCACGCTCGAGATTCCGAACGCCAGCCTCCCGCGTATAGCGCCGGATAAGCTCCATGATGGCGCTATCCTCGACAACCCATTCCTTGGCTTCGAGTCCGTGCTTGGTCATCGAATGGGGCAGGAGATGCCGCTTGGCGATCTCCAGTTTCTCGTCCTCCGTGTAGCCAGCGATTCGAATGATCTCCATCCGGTCCATGAGCGCCGGCGGAATATTGAGCGTATTAGCCGTGGTCACGAACATCACGCCCGAGAGATCATAGTCGACCTCCAGATAGTGGTCATTGAAGGTCGAGTTCTGTTCCGGATCGAGCACCTCGAGCAGCGCCGACGACGGATCGCCACGAAAATCCATGCCCATCTTATCGATCTCGTCGAGCAGGAAGAGCGGATTCGAAGTCTTGGCCTTGCGCATCGACTGGATGACCTTACCCGGCATCGAGCCGATGTAGGTGCGGCGATGGCCGCGGATCTCCGCCTCGTCGCGCACGCCGCCGAGCGACATGCGGACGAATTCGCGCCCCGTCGCCCTGGCGATCGACTTGCCGAGCGAGGTCTTGCCGACGCCCGGCGGGCCTACAAGACACAAAATCGGCCCGGTCAGCTTGTTGGCGCGCTGCTGGACGGCGAGGTATTCGACGATGCGTTCCTTGACTTTGTCGAGGCCAAAGTGATCGGCGTCGAGGATCGTCTGCGCGGCCGGGAGGTCCTTCTTGATCTTCGACCGCTTCTGCCACGGGATCGACAGCAGCCAGTCGAGATAATTGCGCACGACGGTCGCTTCCGCCGACATCGGCGACATCTGCCTCAGCTTCTTGACCTCGCCAAGCGCCTTCTCGCGCGCTTCCTTGGTGAGCCTTGTCGACTTGATGCGCTCCTCGAGCTCGGACATTTCGTCCTTGCCTTCCTCGTCGCCGAGTTCCTTCTGGATCGCCTTCATCTGCTCGTTGAGATAGTACTCGCGCTGGGTCTTCTCCATCTGCCGCTTGACGCGAGTGCGGATGCGCTTCTCGACCTGGAGCACCGAGATTTCGCTTTCCATCAGCGCCAGGCACTTCTCGAAGCGCTTGGCGATCGAGCGCATCTCGAGAATCGCCTGTTTGTCGGACAGCTTGACCGCAAGATGCGAGGCGATGGTGTCGGCGAGCTTGCCGTAGTCGTCGATCTGATTGACCGCACTCACGACCTCGGGCGAGATCTTCTTGTTGAGCTTGACGTAGCTTTCGAACTCGGAGACAACCGAACGTGACAGAGCTTCGCCCTCGATCTTTTCGATCGGCTCGTCGGCGACCGCCCGTGCTTCTGCCTGAAAGAAGCCATCGCCGGGTATGAACTGTGTCACTTGGGCGCGCGTCGATCCTTCGACCAGCACCTTGACCGTGCCGTCAGGCAGCTTGAGCAACTGGAGGACGCTGGCCAACGTGCCGGCCGAGAAGATGGCGTCGGGCGCCGGATCGTCGTCGGCTGCGTTCTTCTGGGTCGCGAGCAGGATCGGCTTGTCAGACTTCATCACCTCTTCGAGCGCGCGAATGGATTTCTCGCGGCCGACGAACAGCGGCACGATCATATGGGGGAAGACGACAATGTCGCGCAGCGGCAGGACGGGATAGACGTCGAGAGTTCCGGGGACGATGGACTTGCGTTGGTTGGTCATGGCTGTCCTGGATTCCGGGAGCCAACTTTCTTGCCTGCTCCGCAATTTCTACGCTTACAGACCTCGACGACGAACGCCCCCAAATCATCCAATCCAGGCGCCCGCCGCTCGCGGCTCCCGTCTGGCGGGGGCGCGCCGAAACTGCTTGACGCAATTTTCGTACCCGGCCGCCGTCGCGAGAATCGCGCGTCTTTGCACGAAAGATGGGCGTCGGACGCGCGACTTTCAAGCAGCGCGGAACCTGGAGGCACAGTCAGCTCGCGCGCTCGGCGCGCTCGGCGTAGATGTAGAGGGGGCGAGCCTTGCCTTCGACGACCTCGGGACCGATCACCACCTGTTCGACGCCGTCAAGTCCCGGCAGTTCAAACATCGTGTCGAGCAAGATGCTCTCCATGATCGAGCGCAAGCCGCGGGCCCCGGTGCGCCGCTCGATCGCCTTCTTTGCGACGACGCTCAGCGCCTCCTCCTGGATGGTCAGATCGGTGTTCTCCATCTCGAATAGCCGCTGATATTGCTTGACGAGCGCGTTCTTTGGCTCGGTCAGGATCTTCTTCAGCGCGTCCTCGTCGAGGTCCTCGAGCGTCGCGATGACAGGCAGACGGCCCACGAATTCGGGAATGAGGCCGAACTTCAGCAGGTCCTCCGGCTCGACCTCGCGGAACACTTCGCCCGTGCGCCGGTCGTCGGGCGACTGGACCTTGGCGGAAAAGCCGATTGAAGTGCCTTTGCCGCGCGCCGAGATGATTCGCTCAAGCCCGGAAAACGCGCCGCCGCAAATGAACAGAATGTTGGTAGTGTCGACCTGAAGAAACTCCTGCTGGGGATGCTTGCGCCCGCCTTGCGGCGGAACGCTGGCGATCGTGCCCTCCATGATCTTGAGCAGCGCCTGCTGCACGCCTTCGCCAGACACGTCGCGGGTGATCGACGGATTGTCGGACTTACGGCTGATCTTGTCGATCTCGTCGATGTAGACAATCCCGCGCTGCGCCCGTTCGACGTTGTAGTCGGAAGCCTGCAGCAGCTTCAAAATGATGTTCTCGACGTCCTCGCCGACATAGCCGGCTTCCGTCAGCGTGGTCGCATCCGCCATCGTGAACGGCACGTCGAGAATGCGCGCCAGCGTCTGTGCCAAGAGCGTCTTGCCCGAGCCGGTCGGTCCGATCAGCAGAATGTTCGACTTCGCCAGCTCAACGTCGTTGTGCTTGCTCTGATGATTGAGCCGCTTGTAATGATTGTGAACGGCGACCGAGAGCACCTTCTTGGCGTGATCCTGACCGATCACGTAGTCATCGAGAACCTTGCGGATTTCCCGCGGCGTCGGGATGCCGTCACGCGATTTCACCAGCGAGGATTTGTTC
>JBAUXQ010000282.1:0-3370 GCA_049584355.1 Roseiarcus sp.
CGGTCGCCAGCATCCCCGAGAGCTACAAGCGCTACCTCGTCAACGGGCTGCGCGAGACCTTCGGCCTCATCGGCGTCCCGATCCGCCTCTCGATGCGCTCCGGCGGCGACAACCCGTATGCGGGGAAAAAGCGGCGGGGATGAGCGGTTCTTTGGCTTGGGCGCGCCCTTAGAATTCACCGCGCAAGGCGCGCGGCGGGCTGGAACCCGCCCACAAGCTCAGCCGGTTGGCGCTCGTCCGCCAAAGGCGCAGGATCGTCATCGTGAGCAAAGCGCAATGAAGCTCTATTTCAGCCGTAACTTGAATCCGCGCCTCGCGGTGGCCGCGGCGCGTTTCTTGGAGTCGCCAATCGAATTTGAATTTGCTTCGCCCTTTTCGCCCGAGCAGAGAGAAAAATTTCTCAAGCTCAATCCGAACCAGAGCGTTCCCATACTGGTGGAGGGGGACAAGACGCTTTGGGAGGCCGACGCGATCGCATGCAGGCTTTCGCAACTGGCCCATTCGGACTTCTGGCCAATGGGCGAGTCCCTCCCCGAGGTCGTCCGCTGGATAAGCTGGGGCTACTGGAATTTTGTCCGGGCCTGCGATCGGGTTCATTTCGAGCGCGTGACCAAGCAACGCTACGGCCTTGGCCCGGTAAGGCAGGATGTTGTGGAATCGGGCCTGAATGAATTTGCGTCCTCGGCGGCGATTCTGGAACAGCATCTCGGCGCGTCGGACTGGCTCGTCGGCAGTCGCGTCACCTATGCCGATTTCCGTGTCGCTTGTGTCTTGCCGTTCGCGGATCTTGCCGGCCTGCCGCTCGCGGATTTTCCGCGCGTCGAAGGCTGGAATGCGCGGCTGATGGATATCCCAGCCTGGAGGGATCCGTTCGCAGGGCTGGACGCGCCCGAATTGCCCCCAGTCCGGACGGGCGCCGGGTGAAGATTCGCTATATCACCCAGCCCAAGTCGCCGCGGTTCTTCGTTCTGTTCGGCTATTCCGTCTCCGGCGTTCCCGAGAGCAACAAGCGCTGCCTCGATGCGCCTGGGCGGCGACGACCCGTATGCGGGGAAAGAGAAGCGCAATTTGCGAGATTTTGCCGCCGAAGCCGCCCCGCAGCGGTTCCGCGCGATGTGAAAGCCCCCTACTTGATCCGCATCGACAGCTCGACGTCCTCGGCGAAGGCCACGGACATGTAGCCATTTGCGGGCGAGCGCACGAACCTGAGGTAGTCGGGGCTCATGTCCGCGTTGTCGGCGACGATCAAGGCGCCGGACTTAAGGCGGCTCTCCACCAGGCTCAGGATCTCGGGATAGAGCGCCTTGGCGCCGTCCAGCAGGACGAGGTCGATCGTATCGGGAAGATCGACGCTCAGCGTCTTGAGCGCGTCCCCCTCGCGGACCTCCACCAGGTCGATCAGACCGCCGGCGGTAAGGTTTTCGCGGGCCCGGGCGGCTTTGGAGGGCTCGAACTCGGTGGTGATGAGCCGGCCGCCGCCGTTATCCTGCAAGGCAGCGGCGAGGTGCAGGGTCGAAATGCCGAACGAGGTCCCGAACTCGACGATCGTCCGCGCGTTTGAACTCCGCGCCAGCATGTAGAGCAGCGCGCCGGTCTCGCGCGAGACGGGGAGCGGGAGATGCTTCAGGCGCCCGTAGAGCTCGCGATAGTCGGTCTTGCTCTGCATGAGTCGCGCCTCGTCCTCACCGGAAAGATGAGCGAATGCGGCGCTCGTCTCGGGCAGCGCGGCGTCCCCCTCCGCGAACAGCCGATCCATGAGCGGGCCGAGCGGGGTTTTGGTCAGGCTAGTCATGCAAGTCTCCGATGTGGGGCAAGGCGTCCTTGCGCTGGGCCAGAAATACGACTAATTCGTCGCGTTTCCTATTCGCATTTCCGGCGCCCCTCGATGACCGAACGACGAAACGCCCAGATTTCCTCACGAAAACAGCCCAAGCAGAGCCGCTCGGCGGACCTCGTCGCCGCGATTCTGGAGGCTGCGGCTCAGGTTTTGGCGAAGGAAGGCGCGCAACGCTTCACCACCGCAAGGGTGGCCGAGAAGGCCGGTGTCAGCGTCGGATCGCTCTATCAGTATTTCCCCAACAAGGCGGCGATCCTTTTCCGGCTCCAGAGCGACGAATGGCGGCAGACGACCGAGTTGTTGCGCGGCATCCTCGACGATGGCCATCGGCCCCCGCCTGAACGGCTGCGCGCTTTGGTCCACGCCTTCGTCCGCTCGGAATGCGATGAGGCCGGGATGCGTGTGGCGCTCAATGACGCCGCTCCCCTCTATCGCGATGCGCCCGAGGCGAAGGAGGCGCGAGTGTCGGGAGGCCGCACTGTCCAGGTCTTCATGCGGGAGGCGCTGCCCAAGGCCTCGAAGGCGACTCGCGAGTTGGCCGGCGACCTGATCATGTCGACGCTCAGCGCGGTGGGAAAGCAATTCTCGGAAAGTGCCCGCACCCCCGCAGAGATCGAAGCCTACGCCGACGCCCTGGCCGATATGTTTTGCGCCTACATCAGAAGCCTGGATCGCGACCAGGAGCAGCGCCAGAGCTTGGCGCGCAATTGATTTGCGAAAATCAGAATTCCGTGCTACACGTCGCCCACTCGCGCAATGGAGCGCGCGCCCTGCAAGGCGCCGGCCACCGGAACCGCGGCGTCGCGCGGATCGCCTCGGCAGCGCGGGGGCGCGGCATCGGTTTCATCCCAGGGAAGTGACGCTAGAGTAGAGAGGCATGACTCAGGTCCCGTTCTCATCGCCCAGGAGTTCCGCAGCGGCGCCCACTTTTCGCGAGGCGCGTGATCTATTGCTGCATTATCGCGACGACTATCATGGCGCGAGGGCCGCGTTCGTCTGGCCGCGGCCGGCGCGGTTCAACTGGGCGCTCGACTGGTTCGACGCGGAGCTTGCGGCCGGCCAAGGCGGCCTCAAGCCTGCGCTTAAGGTCATCGGCGAGCGCGTCGAGACGCGAACCTTCGCCGATCTCAGCCGGGAATCGTCGCGACTCGCCAACGGACTGCGCGCGCTTGGGGCGAAGCGCGGCGACCGGCTCCTGATGATGCTGGGCGTCGGCCCGGAACTATGGGCGACGATGCTCGCGGCGATGAAACTTGGGCTGGTGCTGATCCCGGCGATGCCGGCCCTCGGCGTCGCCGACGTCGCCGACCGCCTGGACCGCGGCAAGGCGAAATATCTGATCACCCACGGCTCCGAGGCGGAGAAATTCGCAGGGGCCGCGGACAGCGTCGAGCGAGTCGCGGTCGGCGAGGCGCCGCGCGGCTGGCGATCTTACGAAGCGCTTCTCGCCGGCGCCGAACGCTTCGAGCCCGACGGTCCGACCAGGGCCGAGGACCCGATGCTTCTCTATTTCACCTCCGGCACCACGGCGCG
>JBAUXQ010000283.1:0-2120 GCA_049584355.1 Roseiarcus sp.
CCCCCTACCTCGAGGAGCACCGGCCGGATGTTTTGTGCCTGCAGGAGACGAAATGCCCGGACGCCAATTTTCCTTTCGCCGCGTTCCGGGACGCCGGGTATCCGCATATCGCGATCAATGGGCAAAAGGGCTATCACGGCGTCGCCGTGGTTTCCCGCGTCCCGTTCGCAGCGTCGGCCAAGCGCGACTTTTGCGCCAAGGGCGACGCCCGTCACCTCCACGTCGTCCTCGGCGATGAGGCGCACGGGCTCGAACTCCACAATTTCTACGTGCCTGCGGGCGGCGACGAGCCCGATCCCGAGATCAACGCCAAGTTCGCCCACAAGCTCGCCTTCGTCGACGAGATGGCGGACTGGGGCAGGGACGAGAAGCCGGCGGCGGGCCGGTCGATCCTGGTCGGCGATCTCAACATCGCGCCGCTCGAGCACGACGTCTGGAGCCACAAGGCGCTCATCAGCGTGGTCAGCCACACCCCGATCGAGGTCGACAAATTGACACGCGCCCAGGCCGCCGGGCCGTGGGTCGACGCCTTACGCAAATTCGTGCCCGACGATCAGAAGCTCTACACATGGTGGAGCTATCGCGCGTTCGACTGGTCGAAGACCAACAAGGGGCGGCGCCTCGACCACATCTGGGTCAGCCCGGCGCTCGCCGATTGCGTCAAGTCGATGCGCGTCCTGCGCGACGCCCGCGGCTGGCAGCGCCCCTCCGACCACGCGCCGGTGATGGCGGAGCTGGCGCTTTAGAGTCGAAACCGGATCGGCACGCACGGAGACGGCCGCCTTTCGGCGGTTAGCGGTCCTTTTGGCCCAATCGACGATCTGCTGCTAGCTTCCAACCCCTATGTCGCGGCAGGAAACCCTGCGCCAATGATATCGGAATACAGAGACCAGCATTTCGCCGGCGTCGAAGCGCTTTGGCAAGAGGCGTTTCCAAATGACGCCCCGTGGAACAGGGCCTCGTCCGCCATTGCAGAAAAAATGCGTTTTCAACCGAATTTGATGTTGGTCGCGCTCGAAGGCCCGCTGGTGGTTGGCTCGTTAATGGCTGGTTACGAAGGACATAGAGGGTGGATTTCCCGTATCGCCGTTCTGCGAGCGCATCGACACAAAAGGATTGGGCAAGCGCTGCTTTCAGAAGCGGAAAGGCGTCTGGCGGCGCTCGGCTGCATCAAGATCAATCTGCAAGTCGTCGAGAGCAACGCGGCCGTCGTTCGGTTCTATGAGGAAGCCGGGTATGAGATCGAACCGCGCGTCAGCATGAGCAAGCGACTGCCGTCCAAGACCTGAAATCGGAACCAGTCAGGCGGATTGGGTTTTGGCTTCGAGCGCGGCGCAAGGCCGCTATCGACAAGGGGGAAAACAATGGCGTGGCGATGGATCAATCGGGCGGCGAGCTTGCTCCTGGCGCTGGTCGTCCTGGCGACGCTGGGCGGCGGCTACCTCTTCTATCGCGCCATGCCGGCGACTTCCGGCGTCGAGACGCTGCCCGGCCTTTCGGCGGAGGTTCGCGTCTGGCGCGACCACTTCGGCGTTCCGCAAATCTTCGCCGCCTCGATGGACGACGCCGCGCGGGCGCTCGGCTACACGCATGCGAGCGAGCGGATGTTCCAGATGGAGATCCTGCGTCGGGTCGGTCAGGGACGGATGGCCGAAATCCGGGGCGCCGAACTTCTCGGCGTCGACAAGTTCATTCGCACCGTCGGCTTCTACCGCGAGGCCGAGACGAGCGTCTCCGCGCTGTCGCCTTGGGCGCAAAAGCGGCTCGAAGCTTATGCCGACGGCGTCAACGCCTTCCTTGCGAGCCACCCGCTCCCGCCCGAATTCCTCCTCGCCGGCGATCGACCCGAACCCTGGAGGCCGGCCGATAGTCTGGTCATTGCGAAGCTCGAGGCCTATCAGCTGTCACAGAGCTTCAGGCTTAAGCTCCAGCGCGCCCGGCTCCTCCAGAAGTTCGGGCCTGACGAGGCGAACTGGCTGTTTCCGGCCGCAAAGCCCGGCGGGCCGATTACGACGCTTCCCTCCCTCGGGGACGGCCACGCGGCCCGCGAAAGCATCGACGGCGAGATCGGCGCTTTGACGGGAATAGGCCAGGGCGCGTCGAATGAATGGGTGATCGCC
>JBAUXQ010000284.1:0-1641 GCA_049584355.1 Roseiarcus sp.
TCGAAGTGGACCTTGTGCCGGGTCTTTTCCGGGTCCTCGAAATTGATTGCGTTGCATTTGAGCAGCGCGAAATAGCGCTCTCCTTCCTTGGGGCTCCGGATCACCCCTTCGACCGTATCGCCGGTCCGCAACCCCAGCCGCCTGATCTGCGACGGCGAGACATAGATATCATCGGGACCGGGAAGATAGTTGGCGTCGGCGGAGCGCAGGAAAGCGAATCCGTCCTGCAAAATCTCGACTACGCCCTCGCCGATGATCTGCACCTCGACGCTGGCGAGCTGCTTGAGAATCGCGAACATCAACTCCTGCTTGCGCATCGTCGACGCGTTCTCGACATCGTTCTCCTCGGCGAACACCAGGAGCTCGGTCGGAGATTTTTGCTTTAATTCCTTGAGTTTCATTTCCCGCATTGGCGGACCTTGCTCTCGGACTTGCGGGCGCGCGGGCCCGCAAAGTCACAGACATGTTGGAAGATGGCGCTGACGTCTCGACGCGGCGGTCTGTCGTGTCAGGCTGCCGCGACGAAATTGGATCGGGCGATCCGGCGCCGCATGGAACCCGCGTTTACGGGTGGCGCCGGTTCATAATCGCCTTTGCTAAAATATTCAACGGTCTTTTGCCGCGCCGGGCCATCAAGGTTCGAAAAGGCCTAAAATGGCTTCACTACAGCCAGAATCACGATCAGGACCATGAGGACTGCCGGAACTTCGTTCATGACGCGATAGAACCCGGCTGGCCGAACATTGGCGTCGGCGGCGAAAGCGCGCACGCAGCGCGCAAAGTAGCCGTGTAGCCCGCCGAGACCGAGGACCAGGACGAATTTGGCTTGGAGCCAGGGCGCCTGCCAATATCCGGTCAGGAATGCAAGCGCTATCCCGGTGACGAATACCAGAATCATCGACGGGTTGACGATCGCCTTGAGGAGCCGCCGCTCCATCACCTTGAAGGTTTCCGAAAGCGCCGAGCCTTTGGGCGCATCGGCGTGGTAAACGAACAGCCGAGGCAGGTACAGCATCCCCGCCATCCAGGCGATGACGGCGACAACGTGCAACGCCTTGAGCCAGAGAACCATAGGGAATTTCGCAACGACCGACGGCCACCCGGCCTCTCGAACCGCTGGTGGCCTTTAGGCGCTGGACCACTTCGGCGCAAGTCGCGGTCGTTCGCGATCAAAGACAGAATCTAAGATAGGAACTGATTCTTATTCTTAAACACCTGATTTGAACACAATCGGCGCTATCCCAATCAAGGCCACGGAGCCGAAGGCCGCGAAGGCGCGAAGCGTCCGACCGGCGCCTCCCAGCAATTAGCAATTTGTTAAGAATTCCTAAGAGATCGTAAATACCAGTATCACCTTGTTGCATGTTGTCCCCGCAATTCATAGCCGCTCTCTGGATCGCGGAATTTTTGTCCCAGCCAGCACGCCTGTGAATCGCAGCGCAGGCTTTGTCGCGGATTAGGCGGCGGCTCAGGAAGGCCGCCCCGACTTTCCACGCCTGTCCACAAGAAGCGCCGCCGGTTATAACCAGCCGCTCTTACGTTGGGGGCCGCATTGGGCCGCAGCTATTTCCATCTTCATCTGGTTTCCGATTCGACCGGCGAAACGCTGATCGCCGCCTCGCGCGCCGCCTCGGCGCAATA
>JBAUXQ010000285.1:0-20490 GCA_049584355.1 Roseiarcus sp.
TCGCTCGGGCGCGCAGCGCTGGTCGGCGATGCGGCTCATCCGATGGTCCCATTCCTCGCACAGGGCGCGGCTCAGGCGATCGAGGATGCGGGCGCGCTGGGGCGCATGGTCGCCAAAGCGCAGGACATCCCCGCCGCCCTCGCGCTTTATTCGCGCGATCGCGTGGAGAGAGCAGCTCGGGTTCAACGCGAAGCGCTCAGACAGGGCCGCATCTACCATCTGGCGGGCCCCTTGGCGTTTGCTCGCGACACGACGATGAGAATGCTCGGTCCGCGTCGCCTCAGCGAGCGTTACGATTGGCTTTACGGCGCCTAGCGCTGGCTCGCAAAAGCATCTGCGCGGTTTGCGCCAAAGGGAGTTCCCCGACGACCATTTGCGCCCCAAATGACTGCCCGCGCGAGGGTTTCAAAATCATCGCCCGGACCCGGAGGCGGCGGGAGCTTCCCTTTCGACACGTTCCCGCGAGCGCCGCCAAGTCACGGCGCCGCAAAGCAAACTCAATGCAGGATCTGGCTCAGGAACAGCTTCGTGCGTTCATGCTGCGGATGGTCAAAAAACGCCGCTGGCGCGTTCACCTCGACAATCTCGCCCCTGTCCATGAAGACGACGCGATCGGCAACCTGCCGCGCAAAACCCATCTCGTGCGTTACGACGATCATGGTCATGCCCTCCTGCGCGAGCTCGGTCATCGTGTCGAGCACCTCCTTCACCATCTCCGGATCGAGAGAGGATGTCGGCTCATCAAACAGCATGATCTTCGGGGTCATGCACAATGCTCGGGCAATCGCCGCACGTTGCTGCTGACCGCCTGAGAGTTGGCCGGGATATTTGTGAGCTTGATCCATGATTTTCACCCGCGACAGCAACTTCATCGCCAGTTCGTCCGCATCGCGTCTCGGCATTTTGCGGACCCAGATCGGCGCCAAGGCGCAATTTTCAAGAATGGTCAGATGCGGAAAGAGGTTGAAGCTCTGGAACACCATCCCAACCTCTCGCCGCACCTCGTCGATCCGTTTGATGTCGTCGGTCAGCTCCACTCCGTCGACCACAATGGATCCACGCTGATGTTCCTCAAGGCGATTGACGCATCGGATCAGCGTCGACTTACCAGAGCCCGACGGACCGCAGACCACAATGCGCTCTGCGCGGCCGACGGTCAGGTTGATGTTCCGCAACACGTGAAAACTTCCGTACCACTTGTGGACCGCCGCAAATCGGATCGCGGCGTCGCCGTGTTGCTCGGCGACGGCCGAAGCGCCGATGCTCGACATCACTTGCGCCCCTTGGCGAGGATTCGCTCGACATGGGCGGAGTAGCGGGCCATCCCGTAGCAGAAGCTGAAATAGAAAATCCCAGCAAAGACGTATCCCGTAACCATGATCGTCGGACCGGCCCAGACCGGATCCTTGATCGCGTTGTTCATCGCTTCGAGGAAGTCGGTCATGCCGACGACCGAAATGAGTGTCGTGTCCATGAACAAGCCAATGAAATTGTTGACGATGCCGGGTATCACAAACGCCAGGGCCTGGGGCAGTATGACAAGACCCATCATGCGCGGATAGTTCAGTCCCAGCGCCAGCGCTGCTTCGTATTGTCCCTTGCCCAACGACTGAAGACCGCCCCGCACTTCTTCCGCCATATAGGCGGCCGAAAACATGACTATGCCCGCCAATGGGCGCAGGAAGCGATCTGGCGCCCATGTTTCGGGCAGGAACAGCGGCAGCAGATTGTTGGCCATGAACAGGATCGTGATGAACGGCACGCCGCGCACGAACTCGATGAATACGACGCTCGCCACTCTTACGACGGGAAGCGGCGACCGGCGGCCAAGCGCAAGCAGCACGCCGAGCGGCAAAGAGAAGACGATCCCGACCACAGCAGTGACCAGCGAAACGAAAACGCCTCCCCAAAGCAGCGTATCGACGAACGGCAGACCAAGCAGGGACGAGCCGCGCAGAAGAACGAGCGCGAGGATCGGATAGACGACAAAAAACAGGAGAGCGGCCCAGGCCCGACGCGGCGCGTTCGTCCACAGCAGCCAGACTATCAGAACCGCGCCAATCGCCTCAACGACGTCGATCCGCCAACGCTCCGCGACCGGATAAGACCCGAAGCGCAGGTAGTCCCACTTGGCGATGACGAACGCCCAGCAGGCGCCATCCTGATGTTGACGGCAGGCAGACCCGTCCATTGCGCTCCAGACCGCGCGCGTCGTCGCCCATGCGACCAGTTGTGGCAGCAAATAGCCGATAAGCGCGAGAAACCCGATAGTGGTGAGACTGGAGCCGAACGACGAGAAGAGGTTGGCCCGCGCCCAGGCGAGCGCGCCGCTGGTCAGGGTCGGCGGCGGATCTTGCGGCTCCGGCGCCTCGCGGACATAAGCCAGAGGCTCCAATCTCAACGCTCCTTCAGCGCGTAGCGCACATTGAAAAGGTTAAGCGCCACGGCGACGGCGAGCGAAATGAACAGATAGACCGCCATGGTGATCGCCATCACCTGCACCGCCGCTTGCGTCTGGTTGAGAACCGTGCCGGCAAAAATCTGGACAAGGTCCGGATAGCCGATGAAGACGGCAAGCGACGAATTCTTGACGATGTTCAGGTACTGCGACGTTAAAGGCGGCGTAATCAGTCGCATCGCCTGCGGAATAACCACCAGCTTCATTGTCAAGCCGCGGTGCAAGCCGAGTGCGGCAGCCGCCTCGCTCTGGCCGACCGGCACTGCGAGGAGGCCCGCGCGAACGATCTCCGCGATGAACGCCGCGGTGAAAGTGACGAGACCGAAAACGAGCGCAGCCATTTCGGGAATGACCTGGAGTCCGCCCTTTAGATTAAAGCCGGAGAGTTTCGCGATATCGAACCCGAACGGCGCCCCGCCGGCCACCGATGCGATCGCAGGTAAGCCAAGGATCAGCCCGACAGCGACCAAGGTGCTCGGTGCTTGCTCGCCAGTGCGCTCCTGGCGGCGGCGCGCCCACTCTCGAAATCCAGCCGCGAGGATCAAGGCCGCAGCAATTGCGCTTATGAACCAGACGGTCTGTTCCCGCGGGACAGGCATCGGCAGATAGAGGCCCCGGTTATCGAGAAATACGACATCGCCGATGCTGATCGACTGTCGAGGGCCCGGTAGGGATTTCAGGACCGCGTTGTACCAGAAGAGCAACAGGAGAAGCAGCGGGATGTTGCGCAGGATGCTGGTGTAGACGAGCGACAGTCGCGACAGCAGCCAGTTGGGCGAAAGCCGGGCGACGCCGATCGCAAAACCCAGTAGGGTCGCCAGCGGAATGCAGATGACGGCGATGAGAAGGGTATTGAGGAGTCCGACCCAGAATGCCCGGCCATACGTGGACAGATTGGTGTAGCTGATCAGATGGAGGTTGATGTCGAAGCCGGCGACTTCGTTCCAAAATCCGAAGCCCATCGGCATGCCGCGGGCCTGCATATTGGTGACCGCGTTATAGATCGCGCCGCATGCCAACGCTGCTACGCACGCGAGCAGCAAGGTCTGGTAGATTCGCCCGCGCACCCGCTGGTCGTTGAGCCAAGTCGAAAGCTTGGCGCCCCTTGCCGGGTCCATCCCTCAGGTCCTTGGGTCCTCAATGCCTCTGCTGAGGACGATCAACGGGCCGATGATGGATGGCGCTGTCGGTCGGCGCAAGTCCGGTCCCGCCGCTCACCACATGTCGAGGGCGACGCGCGCCTCGTCGGACATTCGGCTCTGATCCCAAGGCGGATCGAACACCATGTTCACCTTCGCGCCGGCGACGCCGGGAACAGCGCTGACCGCATTCTCGACCCATGTCGGCATTTCGCCGGCGACCGGACAAGCAGGCGCGGTCAATGTCATCTCGATGGTGACGAACCGGCTATCGTCTATGTCTACGTTGTAAATAAGCCCGAGTTCATAGATATCCGCCGGAATCTCAGGATCGAAGACGGTTTTCAGGGCCGCTACGATGGCGTCGGTCAACCGGCCCAGCTCTTCAGGCGCCATCTCCGACGGCGGCCTAATCACTGCATTCCGGGTGACGGGAGCTGCAGAGGTCTCGGCGTCATTCGCGTGGCTTTGGGCGTCGTCCATGCCCCATCCCCTACTGGAAGAGCTTTCGGGCGCGGATTAGTGCTTCCGCGAGCGCTTCGACCTCGGCGAAGGTGTTGTAGAGCGCGAACGAGGCTCGGCAGGTGGAGGTCACTCCGAATCGTTGCAGCAGCGGCATCGCGCAATGCGTTCCGGCCCTGACGGCGACGCCCGACCGGTCGATCAGGGTCGCGATATCATGAGCGTGCGCGCCTTCCATCGTGAATGAGACGATGGGACCCTTTCCCTGCGCCGCGCCGATGATGCGCACCGAATTGATCGAGGACAAGAGTTGGTGTGCGCGCGCGCAAAGCGCCTCCTCATGCGCCCGGATGCGCGCCCGCCCGATCCCCTCCATGTAATCGAGGGCCGCCCCGAGCCCGATCGCCTGTACGATCGGCGGCGTGCCCGCCTCGAAGCGATGTGGCGGATGGTTGTAGGTAACGGTCTCCCGGGTCACTTCTTCGATCATCTCGCCGCCGCCCTGGTATGGCGGCAACATTTCGAGAAATTCGCGCTTGCCGTAGAGCACTCCGATTCCTGTTGGCCCGTAGACCTTGTGCCCGGTGAAAACATAGAAATCGGCGTCGAGCTCGCGCACGTCGACGTCGAGATGGACCGCGCCCTGCGAACCGTCGACAAGAACGGGAATCCCGCGCTGATGCGCGAGCCTGACCACATCCTTGATCGGCGGCGCGGTCCCAAGGACATTGGACATCTGCGTTATCGCGACAATCTTCGTACGGTCGCTCAGAGCGCGTTCGAACGCCTCGAGCGAAAAGGAACCGTCGTCTGCGACGTCGACCCAACGCAGGACCGCGCCCTTGCGCTCGCGATGGAAGTGCCAAGGCACGATGTTGGAATGATGCTCCATCACGCTCAGCACGATCTCGTCACCCGCGCCGATGCGTCCGAGACCAAAGCTGGACGCGACGAGATTGATCGCCTCGGTCGCCGAGCGGGTGAAGACGATCTCGTCGTGCGAAGCAGCGTTGACGAACCGCCGCACCGTCTCCCGGGCCGCCTCATAGGCCTCGGTCGCCGCGTTGGCGAGATAGTGCAATCCGCGATGCACATTCGCGTATTCGTGCTCGTAGGCGTACGAGAGCCGGTCAATCACCTTCTTCGGCTTCTGAGCCGACGCCGCGTTATCCAGATAGACAAGCGGCTTCCCGTAGGGGCGCTCGGCAAGGATCGGGAAATCCGCGCGTATCGCCTCCACGTCATAGGCGTCGAACGCGGTTTGGACGACATTGTTCACGCCTTCTCCTCCGCCGTGCGACGCGGCCCGCGCGAGGCCCGGTCCCTAGTCCGTTCGCTGATCAGCGCGACCCGCATCAGAGCCTCACATTCGCGACCCGAGCCAAGCGCGCAGCCGGGCGCGCAAGGCCTCGATCAGCAGTTCGTCCTCGATGCGGTCGATGGACTCTCCGCCGAACGCCTCGAGTAGCATCGCCTTGGCGTCGCTCTCCGGGATGCCGCGCGATCGCAAATAAAACACCTGTTCGGCATCGAGCGAAGCGACCGTCGCGCCGTGCCCGCAGACGACATCGTCAGCGAAAATCTCGAGTTCCGGCTTCTCGTTCATCTGCGCCCGGGGAGACAACAGGATAGCTTGCGACTTCATCGCCCCATCGGTTTTTTGCGCCGCCCGCTCGACGATGATCTTGCCCTGAAAGACGCCAATCGCGTCGTCGTCGACGATCGCGCGATAGAATTCGCGGCTCGTCCCGCGCGGCGCCGCGTGAACGACCTGCAGCGTCGTGTCGGCGCGGCGGTCGCCGTCGATAAGCGCCAGTCCGCCGAGCGAGACCTTGGCCTCGTCCCCAGTCATCCTGACAAAAATCTGCCGGCGCGTGAGGTCGCCGCCGGAGATGAGGCCAAAGGCCTCAAGCTCGGCGTTGTCCGCCAAGTCGCAGACATGGGTCTCGATATGGAGCCCCGGCTCGTCCCCGACCACGGCGACGTGCATTGCCTTGGCGCCCTTGGCGAGCGTCATGATCGTCGCCGAGTGGCGCTGGACGCGGGCTTGAGCGCCTTCGAACACCTCGACGAATGAGGCGCGCGCTCCGGCGTTGAGGGCAATGGCGGAGCGCGAGTAGACCGAATAGTCGGACGTCCCATTCGCCAGATGAAGGATCGTGATAGGCTCGGCGATCTCGGCCCCGCGCGCAACGGAAATCGTGCACCCCGAGGGGCTCAGCGCCTCGTTGAGGGCCGCCAGCGGATCGGAGACCGGCACGGCGACGACGGCTCCCTCCGTGACGGTGACCCCGTCAGGAAGGCGGTCCGAAAGCTCGCCGCTATAGCGTCCGCCAAGCAGGACGAGCTGCGCGCCGGGGGCGAAGCGCTCACGGCGGGCGAGCCGGAGCCGCGCTGCCTCGATGTCGGCCGGCGTCGGCGCGGCAAGAACCGGCGCCGCATCCGCCATTGCGGCGCGCAAGTCCGTATAGTGCCAGGCCTCTACCCGTCGGGTCGGCAGGCCGGCCTCGGCGAAACGCGCGAAAGCCGCGGCGCGTACCGGCGACGGCTCGCGCGCTTGCTGCTCGGCGAATTGCCTGAAGAGGGTCTTCTCGGCGGCCGATCGGTTGACGACATGGGCGTTCATCGGCGGCTCAGGCAGCCTCCTCCGCGTAATCGCGGTAGCCGTTGCGTTCGAGCTCGAGCGCAAGCTCCGGGCCGCCGGCTGCGACAATCCGGCCCTTAGCCATCACGTGCACGACATCTGGCTTGATGTAGTCGAGCAGCCGTTGATAGTGCGTAATGAGGACGAAGGCCCGGCGTGGACTGCGAAGCGCGTTGACGCCCTCGGCGACGATTCTGAGCGCGTCAATATCGAGGCCCGAATCGGTTTCGTCGAGTACGCCGACGCGCGGCGCGAGCAGGGCCATCTGCAGAACCTCGAACCGCTTCTTCTCCCCGCCGGAAAAACCGACATTGAGCGGCCGCCGCAACATCTCCTGGTCGACCTTTAGCGCCTGCGCCGCTTCGCGCACGCGGCGCATGAAATCCGGCGTAGTGAGATCGCTTTCGCCTCGCGCCCGCCGCTGCGCGTTGAGCGCCGCCTTCAGAAAAGTCATCGCGCCCACGCCGGGGATTTCTGTCGGATACTGGAACGCCAGAAACACCCCCCTGAGCGCACGCTCGTTGGGCTCGAGCTCCAGGAGATTGTCGCCGTCGAGAAAAATCTCGCCGGACGTGACCTCATAGCCCGGCTTGCCGGCGATCACATAGGCCAGTGTCGACTTGCCGGAGCCGTTCGGTCCCATGATCGCCGCAACCTCGCCCGCGTTGACGCTGAGGCTGAGGTTGTCGAGGATCAGCTTGTCCTGGATCGAGACGCAGAGATTCCTGATTTCGAGCATTGCCCGTCGATCCCCGCTTTGCGCGCCAGAGATCACCCTACGCTCCCTTCGAGGCTGATGCTGATGAGTTTTTGCGCCTCGACCGCAAACTCCATCGGCAGCTGCTGCAACACTTCGCGAACAAAGCCGTTGACGATCAGCGCCGTCGCCTCCTCTGCCGACAGCCCGCGCTGGAGACAGTAGAACATCTGCTCTTCCGAGACCTTCGACGTGGTCGCCTCGTGTTCGATCACCGCGGAGGAATTCTTCGCCTCGATATAAGGCACGGTGTGTGCGCCGCACTCCTGACCGATCAGCAACGAGTCACAGTTGGTGAAATTGCGCGCTCCGGTGGCCAGCCGGTGCGCCGATACCTGCCCCCGATAGGTGTTCTGCGACTTGCCGGCGGCCACGCCCTTCGAAATGATGCGGCTCGTGGTGTTGCGGCCGAGATGGATCATCTTCGTTCCGCTGTCGACCTGCTGGTGGCCGTTCGAAATTGCGATCGAATAGAATTCGCCGCGCGAGGCCTCGCCACGCAATATGCAGGACGGATATTTCCAGGTGATCGCGGAGCCGGTCTCGACCTGGGTCCAGGAGATTTTCGACCGCGCGCCGCGGCAATCGCCTCGCTTGGTGACGAAATTATAAATACCCCCGCGACCCTGGGCGTCGCCCGGATACCAATTCTGCACTGTCGAATATTTGATCTCCGCGTCGTCGAGCGTGATCAGCTCGACGACCGCGGCGTGAAGCTGGTTCTCGTCCCGCTTGGGCGCGGTGCAGCCTTCGAGGTAACTGACGTAAGATCCCTTGTCGGCAATGATGAGCGTGCGCTCGAACTGTCCGGTATTCTTCTCGTTGATGCGGAAATAGGTCGAGAGCTCCATCGGGCAGCGCACCCCGGGCGGCACGTAAACGAACGAGCCGTCGGAGAACACCGCCGAATTGAGCGTCGCATAAAAGTTGTCGGTGGGCGGCACGACCGAGCCAAGGTAGCGGCGCACCAAGTCGGGATGCTTTTGGACCGCCTCGGAGAACGAGCAGAAGATGACGCCCGCCTTGGCGAGCTCCGCCTTGAAGGTCGTGGCGATCGAAACAGAATCGAAAACGGCGTCGACCGCCACCCTCGGCCTCTCGACCCCGGCGAGGATCTCCTGCTCCACAAGCGGGATGCCGAGCTTAGCGTAGGTGCGCAGGAGCTCCGGATCGACTTCGTCGAGCGACCTCGGCGCCGGCGAGGATTTCGGTGCGGCGAAATAATAGATGTCCTGATAGTCGATCGGCGGATAGCTGACACGCGCCCATTTTGGCTCGTCCATCGTCAGCCAACGACGAAAAGCCTCGAGCCGCCACTCCAGTAGCCACTCCGGCTCTTCCTTCTTTAGCGAAATGAACCGGACCGTGTCTTCGCTCAGGCCCTTCGGGGCCATGTCCGACTCAATCGCGCTTATAAAGCCGTATTTGTACGCCTCGACATCAATCGAGCGCACGCGATCGACGGTCTCCTGGTCGGCCGCCATTGGTGACTTCTCCTCGCCTTGACGGTTTCAAGGACCGCCGGTGGGGGTCGTGATCGCCCCCGCTCGAAGAGCCTAGCTTCGACGAGGGGAGACGCCCTGCATATATGGCGTTCATGCGCGCCGATTGCAAATGACCAATTGGCGCGACGCCGCGAGAAAAATCGCTACTCTCCTGACCACATTTTACAGATTCAAAGTGCTATCGTGTTCGCAAAGCCGCCAGGATCCTGGCCTCCTTCGGCTAACCGGCCTCCCCGCGCAGTTGCGCCGCCAGTCGCCTCAAGTCGATCGGCTCCGCATCGCGCTCGGCCGCATCGGCGACGCGACGATCGTCCTGGCGCGCGGATATGTCGGCGAACTTCATGCGCATGGGGGTCGCGATCGCCTCGCCAAAAGCAATCGCCTCGCGGTCGGCGATCGAAGACAAAAAGGCGACCGTGCTGCTCGCCGAAGCGCCCGCCGCGGCGCGAATGATCCCCTTGTCGAGCTCGTTGGCGAGCCGCATCGCGAACAGCGTCGAGCATTGCGACAAAACGGTCGAATCGAGCTCCGAGGGACGTTGCGACACGACCCCGAGCGAGGCGCCGTACTTCCGCCCTTCCTTGGCGATCCGGCCGATCGCCTGCCTGGCCGGCCCGAAGGTTTGCCTGCTGTCGGCTGGAATATAGCGGTGCGCCTCTTCACACAACACATTGATTTCATACGACCCCGAGCACCAGAATGCAATTTCGAACGCCAGCCGCGCGAGCACCGAGACGACCGAGTTGATGACCTCGTTAGGCAGGCCCGCAAGCTGGACGATGGTGATGGGCAGGCCTCGGGTGGGTATGCGAAAGAGGCGCGAGATGACCTTGGCGATATCGTCCTCGACGACCAGCCTGCCAAACATGAACCGAAACCGCGGATCGCGGTTGAGCCCCTCGAGCCGGTAGCGCAGCGCCCTGAGATCGGAACGGGCGAAGCGCTGATCGAGCATGCCGAGCCAGTCCTCGATGACGGCGACGACGTCGATGATGCGGAAGGGCGTCGGCGTATCGGCGGTGACCGAAACCCCTTCGGACATTGGCTGGCGCCGCACCGCGCTGGTCGCGGCCGGCGACCCCAGTTCGACAAGGTACTTTGCCTTGGCGGCGCGGATGACTTCGTAAAGCGCGTCCCGCTCGTCGGCGTGAGGCTGACGGCCGCTGAAGACGACGTCGGCCAGTTCGTCGAATCGAAACATCCAGAACGGCAGCTCGAGACCGTCTGAATCGATGATCTGCGCCAGCCCGGGAAAATGCGCAGCGTATTCGTTATGCGGGTCAAAGATGATGACCCTGAGCTTCGGCCTCATCGCAACCGACTTCCGCAACAGAAGGCTGACCGAAGTGGTCTTGCCGACGCCAGTCGATCCCAGCACAGCGAAGTGACGCCTGATCAATTCGCCGACGTCGATTTCCGCCGGGATCGCCTGGTTCTGGCTCAACCGGCCGATCTCGACCCCCTCGCGCCCTCGAAACGCGTAGATGGCCCGAAGATCGTCGGCGCGGATGCGGTGCGCAGCCGCGCCCAGGGAAGGGAACGAGCTTACGCCGCGATGGAAGTACGGCGCTCCCGACGAATCGTCGACAATCTCGCCGTTCAACTCGACCGTCACGCGGGCGGTGTTGACCTCCGTCGCCGACCACCGGCCGTCGTGAGTCTCGACGTCGCAGACCGCGCCGACAAGACGCGCGGTCTTGTGAACGATCGTGATTAAATGGCCGACAGACCAGTCCTCTTCGCTTGTGTCGAGCGGACAGCTGATGACGCCCTGCGTTCCGTTCAACGAGACCAGGCGACCGATCACGCGCGGTGGCTCGACCTCCCGCCGGTCGGACACGAAGTCTATTCCGGCGCCGGCCTTACCCGCTTCCGGTCCCTGCCCGTCGGCCGGCGCGGACGAGGCTTCGCCGAGACGTTCAAGAGCGTCGCGAAAAAGTCGGCTGTCGGCGCGAAACGAATGCATGTCTGACCGATGGTGAAGGCGCGGAGAAAGCAAGCTTGCCGGCGATCGGGTAAAGAATCCGTTCGGCGCCTCCGGAGGCCTGCGTCGCTTGGGACAGACGCTCGTCGCATACCGCTGCGTCAGTCATTGACGGCTCCGTCCCATCAAAGCGAGCCGCGCTTCGGTCTCAAGTCGACGTCCGGATCTCCGGATCGCCGCCAATGAGGCGGGCGAACTGTCGCATGCGCGATTGCAGCCGCTCGCTGCTTAGCGGCGAAAGGTCGGGGGGCAAGGTCAGGATCACTTGCCCCTTTTCACAGATCATCGGCGCGCGCGGCAGCACTCCGGGCATCGCCGCAGAAATGTTGTAGCCAACTCGCATCGCCGCGCCGAGGATTCGCGCCCGATCGAGTTGGCGCGCCGTCACCAATGCGCGCGACTGGGGCGAGACGAGGTCTTCGCTCGACATATGCCGGTAGGACGCCGCCAGGGCGAGAAACGCACGCGAGGGATGATCCACGCCGATGAAGGCTGCGTTCGCGACCAGATCGTAGGCCTGGGCGCCGCGATAATCGGGGTGCGCGCGCCAGGCGATATCGGACAGAAGACACGCCGCGTGTCGGAGACGCTTGTCCTGCTCGTCCTCTTCAAGATGGGTTGAAGCGATCAATCGGCCTGTCCAACCAAAGAGCTCCTCGCCGTGCTCCGGCGCCCGCGAACGCAGCTGGTTGAATTCGCGCGCCGAGACGATTAGGGGATCTTCCGCCTGCTCCTCCGGCGACAGCCGCGAGTAGATGAGCCCCTCGCGCACGCCGAGCGCGGAAATGACAATCTCCCTCGGATTGGCCTGGCGGATGATCTCCTCCAGCACCGCGGCGCCGTAAGCCAGAAGCGGCCTGCGAGCCGACGACACCGACTCGATCGACAGCAGCGCATCGGCTTCAATCCGTTCGACCAGCCTCGCGAATTCGAGCGCGTCGCGGGTCGGGATCACGTAATTGTGCATTACGTTCATCGGATACTGCCGCTGGCGCATATGCAGGCGGCCCAGAGCCCGCCAGGTGCCGCCGACCGCATAGAACGTTCGTCCCGCCAGCCCCTGCAGCGCCTTGACGGGAGTGAGGGTGTCGCGCACGATCCTGGTCGCCTTCTTTGGCGAGCGCTCCGAGAGGTCCATTAGCGACAGGCCGCCTAACGGCAACGTGATCCCCTGCGCGCATTGGCCATCCTTGACGTCGGTCAGTTCGAGCGAGCCGCCACCGAGATCGCCGACGACGCCGTCGGCTTTGTAGATCGAACTCACGACGCCAAGCGCCGACAACCTTGCTTCCCGCTGACCGCTCAAAAGCTCGATCTTGCAGCCGATCGCGCGCTCCGCGCGATTGAGAAATTCCGGCCCGTTCGCTGCGTCGCGCACGGCGGCCGTCGCCACGCCCCGGACGTCGCGGATTCGCATGGTGTCGCAGAGAACACGAAAGCGCCGGAGCGCGGCCAGCGCCTTGACGATCGCGTCCTCGGGCAGCAATCCGCTCATCGCCACGCCTCGGCCAAGACCGCACAAGGCCTTTTCATTGAACGTCGGCGTCGGCGCGCGCGACGGTGACTCGTACGACACCAATCGGACCGAATTCGAGCCGATGTCGACGATCGCCAAGGGCTCTCCCGGCAATTGTCCGGGAGCTGAATTCTCGGGCATGGATGATCCTGCTAGGGGCGTCGCGACGGCGGACACGCCCTCTATCAGGCGCGCCTGCGCAGCGCCATTGGAAAGGAGTCCATCAGCGCTTTGCCGCGACCCGACAGGCTCGGATTGGTCATGAAATAATTGTGCGCGTTGAACGGCTCTTCCCCTTCGGCGGGCGCAATTCTCTCGCTCGAGCCGTCCGGCAATATGCGAAAGCTTTGTTGGTTGTCCATTAGGTTGGCTTGCATAATCTGGTCGAGCACGTGCTCGTGAACGGTGGGATTGAGAAGCGGAACGAGCGCCTCGACCCGTCGGTCGAGATTGCGCTGCATGAGGTCAGCGGACGAAATGAACGCTCGCGCCTTCGGATTGGGCAGCCCGTGGCCAGCGCCGAATGCGTATATGCGCGCGTGTTCCAGAAATCGGCCAACGAGCGACTTCACGCGAATATTGTCGGAAAGGCCGGGCACGCCCGGCCGCAGACAGCAGATGCCGCGGATCACGATGTCGATCTGCACCCCGGCGCGGCTCGCGGCATAAAGGGAGTCGATGATCTGCGGGTCAACGAGCGCATTGCATTTCATCCAGATCTGCGCCGGCCGGCCAAGCCGGGCGTAGTCGATCTCGTCGGCGATATTGCGCAACAGCGTTTGCTTAAGCGTGATCGGCGAAATCGACATCTGCTCGAGACCATCCGGCTCGGCATAGCCGGTGATGAAATTGAAAATGCGGGCGACGTCGCGTCCGATCGCCGCATCGGCGGTGAAAAGGGAAATGTCGGCGTAGATGCGGGCGGTGACGGGGTGATAATTGCCGGTGCCGAGATGACAGTAACTGACCAGCGCGCTGCCCTCGCGCCGGACCACCATCGAGAGCTTGGCGTGGGTTTTGAGCTCGATGAAGCCGTAGACGACCTGCGCCCCCGCGCGCTCGAGATCCCGCGCCCAGCGGATGTTGGCCTCTTCGTCGAAGCGCGCCTTGAGTTCGACGAGCGCGGTGACTGACTTGCCGGCCTCTGCGGCTTCAATCAGGGCTCTGACGATCGGGCTGTCGGCGGAGGTGCGGTAGAGCGTCTGCTTGACGGCGACGACGTTCGGATCGTGCGCCGCCTGGTTGAGGAATTGGACGACCACGTCAAACGATTCGTAGGGGTGATGGACTACGAGATCTTTCTGCCGGATCGCGGCGAAGCAATCGCCGCCGAGCTCCTTGACCCGTTCCGGAAATCGGGGGTTGTAGGGCGGAAATTTGAGGTCGGGGCGGTCGATCGCCACCAGTTGCGACAGATCGTTGAGCGCCAGCATTCCTTCGACCAGCACGATTCCCGACGAGACGACGTCGACGTCGCCGGCGACAAACGCGCGCAGCGATTCCGGCGTGCTGGCTTCGATCTCGAGCCGGATGACCGAGCCGCGCCGGCGCCGCTTGAGCGCGCTCTCGTACAGGCGAACGAGATCCTCCGCCTCTTCCTCGACTTCGATGTCGCTGTCACGAATGACGCGAAATGCGCCTTCGCCCAACACCTCATAGCCCGGAAACAACAAACCGATGAAAGCGACGATCAACCGGTCCAGCATCACGAAGCGCGCGGCGCCGCCAAGCGGTCCGTCGGGCAGCCTGATGAAGCGCTCGACGCTTCCCGGAATGCGAACCAGCGCGCTCATCGTTTTACCGTCGCGCGGATTCAAGAGTTCGAGTGCCAAACTCAATCCGAGATTGGGAATGAACGGGAACGGATGCGCCGGATCGACCGCGAGGGGCGTCAGAATCGGGAACACGTGCGAGAGGAAATAGTCCTGCAGCCACTCCCGTTCGCGACGGGTGAGGTCGGCGACCTCGAGGATCACGACGCCATTGGCGGCGAGCTCGGACCTCAGCGCCTTCCACCGCGACTGCTGCGAGGCGACCAGCGCGGCGACGCGCTCGCTGATGCGGTCGAGCTGTTCCGCCGGGGTGCGCCCGTCATCGGAAATCTCCACCACCCCGGAAAGCACCTGGCCCACCAGGCCGGCGACGCGGACCATGAAAAACTCGTCAAGATTGTAAGCCGAGATCGACAGGAACCTCAGCCGCTCGAGCAGCGGATGACTCGGATTGGCCGCTTCCTCCAAGACCCGTCGGTTAAACTCGAGCCATGACAGTTCCCGGTTGATGAACCGCTCGGGCGACGACAACAGCGGCGGCGGATCGTCGTTCGTCGCCGCCGTTGGCGCAAAAGTCTTCTCGCTGGTCGCGACGGCGCGGGCCAAACCCAACTCCCCTCTCC
Source organism: Roseiarcus sp. (assembly GCA_049584355.1). Lineage (GTDB taxonomy): Bacteria > Pseudomonadota > Alphaproteobacteria > Rhizobiales > Beijerinckiaceae > Roseiarcus. Next base: position 14,861 of record JBAUXQ010000285.1, read on the forward strand.
TCGCCGCCATATTGAGGGAATTGCCCCGCCGCGCCAAGCGCCGCCATAGCGCCTTGGTTTACGGTTGACGAGCGAACGGCTCGGATCGTCAGGCGCCTAGCGCCCCGGTCCGTCGGTTGTCCGGTGGGATTGTGGGCAGATTCCTATTGCCAGCACGCGCCAACCCCAGGTCCCCAGAGAGACCCCTCTTTGCGCCTGCGACCCCCGCCCAAAAACTGATAGCAGCCCTCGATTTGGGGCCGATATTGACATGCGCGGAAGCGCGATACCCGTCTTGTCTCCTTTGTGTCGCGGGCCGCAGAAGCGGCGGAAATCGACGCGTGCGACCGGCTTGCCGCCAATCCGGAGGACCCGCAAAGAGTCGGCCTCGGCGTCGCTTTTTTGAGATCGACGGGCCGGCCGCCGTCGAGCCATGTCGCACGGCCGTCGAGATGCGCGCGGATCTGCCGCGCTTCCACTATCAACTCGCTCTGGCGTTCACCAGATGAAGCAATTCGCCGAAGCCGCCCCCGCGATCCGGCCGAGCGGGTTACGCCGCCGCCCAAGCCGATCTCGGCTACATGCTGCGCGACGGCCTCGGCGTTGATCTCGATGCAGGTGCCGCGCTTCAGCCGAAGTAGATAGGCTACAGCGGCCGGGCGCGTTCAACGCGGGTTGAGCCGCGCCTTGCGAACGTTGGCAGCGGTAAGCGAGCGGGCGACCGCGTTCAAAGCCGCGGGATAGATCCGGTGCTCCTCTCTCAGGACGCGCGCAGCCAGCGCCTCGGCGTCGTCGCCGGGCAGAACCGGTACGCGGGCCTGGGCGATGATCGGTCCCGCGTCAAGCTCGGCGGTAACGAAGTGGACCGTGCATCCATGCTCGGCGAGCCCTTGGGCGAGCGCCCGCGCGTGAGTGTTGAGCCCGCGCAGATTCGGCAGCAGCGACGGATGAATGTTGAGGATGCGCCCCTTCCACCGCTCGACGAAGGACGGGCTCAGGAGGCGCATGAACCCGGCGAGGCAGACGATTTCGGCCCGCTCGGCGCAAAGCCGCGCCTCGAGCGCCGCCTCGAACGCCGCCTTCCCGGGATAGACTCGAAAGTCGATCGCCTCCGCCGCGACGCCCGCTTTGCGCGCGTTCGCAAGACCGGGCGCGCCCGCCTCGTCCGACAGGACGAGCACGATCTCGGCCGCAAAGTCCGGCGATCGCGCGGCCTCGACAAGAGCGCTCATGTTGGAGCCGCGACCTGAGATGAGAATGACCGTTCGCGCCCGGGGGCTCACAACTTGAGCCTTCCGTGGGTGACGAGGCGCCCGCCCTCGGCGGGAACAAGTTCGCCGATCAGGACCGGCGACAAGCCCGCGCCCGCGAGAGCCCCGCGCGCCTCTTGCTCGTCGTCGGCGGAAACGAACGCGGCCATCCCGAAGCCGCAATTGAAGGTCCGCAACATCTCCTCTTCATCGAGATCGCCGGCCGCCGCGAGCCATGAAAAGACAGGGGGCGGCGCGAACGCGTCGAGATCGAGCGAGACGGCCAGGCGGTCGTCGAGCACGCGCGGCAGATTATCCGGATACCCCCCGCCGGTGATGTGGGCGAGCGCGTAAATGCCTCGCGTCCGCGCCAGCGCCTGAAGCAGCGGCCGCACGTAAAGGCGCGTCGGCGACAGCAACGCCTCGGCGAGCGAGCGCGACGGGTCGAACGGGGCGGCGGCGTCCCAACCGAGGCCGGACCGCGCGACGATGCGCCGCACCAGCGAAAAACCGTTCGAATGAATGCCCGACGAGGGCAGGCCATAGACGACGTCGCCTGCCTTCAGTCCCGGCCGGGGCAGCAAGGTTCCGCGCTCGGCGGCGCCGACCGCGAAACCGGCGATGTCGAAATCGCCGGGAGCGTAAACGCCGGGCATCTCCGCCGTCTCTCCGCCGATCAATGCGCAGCCGGACTGCGCGCACCCCTCGGCGACGCCTCGAAGGACGGCCGACACGACGTCCTCGTCGAGCTTGCCGGCCGCGAAATAGTCCAAGAAAAACAGAGGTTCAGCGCCCTGGACGACGATGTCGTTGACGCACATAGCGACCAGGTCGATGCCGATCGTGTCATAGACGCCGCTCTCGGCGGCGATCTTTAACTTGGTGCCGACGCCGTCGTTCGCCGCAACCAGGATCGGATCGACAAAGCCCGCCGCGCGAAGATCGAACAGTCCGCCAAATCCGCCGAGCTCCGCGCTGGCCCCTAGGCGACGCGTGGCGCGAGCCAACGGACGTATTCGATCAACGATCCGGTTGCCTGTATCGATGTCGACTCCCGATTCGGCGTAAGTGAGAGGCTTGCGGCTTTCGGGCATCGAGGCTCCAGTTGGGCGCGATCGGCGTAATTGCCCGACGCGAAACGCGCAAGGGCTGCAGGTGGGAGTAGTTTCCCAACCTGAGGCAATTCGTGTTAGCCTTTACGTCGTCATCCGCGTGAGTGGCGACGTCCTGGGAGGAGATGCTTGGGCGGTGACGCCAGGGGCGTCAATACTTGATGAATATTGGCCAAGTCCTCAACAATTTACCCAATCTGGTCACACTGGCGCGAATGCTGATGACGCCTTTGGCCGTAATGATGATTATTTCGCAGCGATTCCTTGCGGCGTTTCTGATTTTTATCCTTGCGGGCGTCTCGGACGCGATCGACGGCTTTATCGCCAAAAATTTCGATCTCCGCACCGAGTTGGGCGCCTACCTCGATCCGCTGGCCGATAAAGCGCTGTTGATCTCGATCTATGTTTCGCTCGCGATCTATGCGGATTTGCCTGCCTGGATCGCGGTCACGGTCGTGTCGCGGGACGTCATGATTCTCTTCGCGGTCTTGGTCTCCTGGCTGCTCGACAAACCGGTCGAGATTCGCCCTGTCTGGGTGTCGAAGTTCAATACGGTCGCCCAGATCGCGCTGGCCGGCTTCGCGCTTGGGGTTCGCGCCTATGGCCTCGATCCTCAGCCCATGCAGACATTCCTTGAATGGGCGGTCGCCGGGACAACCGTGGCCTCGGGCGGCGTCTACATCGCCCAGTGGCTGAACCATATGAGCCGTTGAGGGCGCATCTCATGCTCCAGCGCCTCGCCGCCGTCACCGTTCTTGTTCCCAGCTATGACGAGGGCCTCGCCTTCTTCCGCGACGTCCTCGGCTTCGCAGTTCTTGAAGATACGTCTCTCGGCTCCGATAAACGGTGGGTGATGGTCGCCGCATCGCAACGCGCGGGGGCGGCGCTCGTGCTTGCAGTTCCAAGCGATGAGCGCCAGAGGGCTCGCCTTGGTGACCAGACCGGGGGGCGGGTCGGCTTTTTCGTTCACACCGCGGACTTCTGGGGCGATTACGAAACGATGCGCTCTCGCGGCGTCAGATTCCTTGAAACGCCGCGCCGCGAGCCATATGGGCTGGTCGCAGTGTTCCTCGATCCCTGGGGCGGCAAATGGGATCTGCTGCAACCAGCTGACAGACCCGGTGAAATCCCATGAAGCTGGCCCGGTGAGCCTGGAGCGCCAAATTCTGTTCTGGGCTGTCGCGGTCGCGGCCATCTTTTACGTTGTGTATTTGCTTGGGTCGACGATAACGCCTTTCGCGGCCGGCATCGTGCTGGGCTACCTTCTCGATCCGATCGTGCTCAAGCTCCAGAGTTTGGGACTCAACCGCCTCGGCGCGACGCTGCTCATTCTGATCGCTTTCGCCTTGGGCGTGGTGATTGTTCTCATTCTCGTCGCCCCGATCCTGAGCAATCAATTCATAGCCTTTTCCCAACGCCTGCCGGACTATGCGGTGCGCCTGCAGGCCCTCGCCGTGGAGGAGGGCAACGCCCTCATTGCGAAATACGGCGGCGGCTGGCTGCACGCCTTGGGCCTCAACCAGCAACTGTCGAGCGCACAAATTCAGAGCTCCGTCAGCAACTTTGTCGGCCAGGGCGCACGTTGGGTTCTCAACGCCCTAACGTCGCTCGTCTCCGGCGGCGCCGCGGTATTCAGTTTCCTGTCGCTCCTGATCATCACGCCTGTCGTCGCCTTCTATATTCTTATCGACTGGCACCGCATGATCTCTGAAATCGACAGTTGGCTCCCGCTCGACTACCGCGACAGTCTGCGAAAAATCGCCCGAGAGATAAATCACGCTTTGGCGGGGTTCATCCGGGGCCAGTCGATCGTCTGCCTATTCCTGGGGCTCTGGTACGGCATCGGATTGACGCTGATCGGCCTCGATTTTGGCTTCCTGATCGGCGTGTTGGGTGGCTTGCTGAGTTTCGTGCCGTATGTGGGATCGCTGACCGCGCTCGTCCTCTCGCTCGGGGTGGCACTTGTTCAGGGCTGGCCAAGTCTGAAACTCTTTTTCATGGCGCTCGCCGTTGTCGGGGTCGGCCAATTTCTCGAAGGAAATGTGCTGTCGCCGAAGCTTGTCGGCGAATCGGTCGGGCTTCACCCCGTCTGGCTTATGTTCGCGCTGCTGGCGTTCGGGCAATTGTTCGGATTTCTCGGGCTCCTGATCGCCGTTCCGACGGCCGCGGCGATCGGTGTTGTCGCCCGTCATCTCATCGCGCTGTACCTTACGAGCCCGCTCTATCGAGGCCGCTCGAAACCGGAGCGCTGATGATTTCTCCGCCTCGCCAACTGACTTTTCGCTGGCAGCACTCGCCAAGCTTCGCCCGCGAAGATTTTCTCCCCGCGCCATCGAACCGCGAGGCTCTGGGCGCGATTGAGCTTTGGCCGAAGTGGGCGGGTCGAATGTTGACCCTCGTGGGGCCGGAAGGCGCGGGAAAAAGCCATCTTGGAGCGATCTGGGCTGGCGTGTCCGGCGCGATCACGCTCCGTGGGGAGGCCTTGAACCATGAGAGCGTTGAGGCCTGCGGTCGCGCGTATGCGGTGCTGTTCGAGGACGCAGAGCGGGCCGCGCAGTCGGAAGCGCTGTTTTTTCACCTCATCAATATGGCGCTGCAAAACGACGTATGGCTGCTGCTGACCTGCCGCGCGGCGCCGGACGCCTGGGGCCTCGACACTCCCGACCTGTTGTCGCGACTTCGATTGGCTCCGGTGGTGCGGCTTGCCGCCCCGGATATCGAATTGACCGAGGCGGTTCTTTTCAAGTTATTCAGCGATCGCCAGCTTCAAATCGAGCCGCGCGTGGTCGCATATATCGCGCTGAGAATCGAACGTTCGCTTGGAGCCGCGCGAGAGATTGTCGCCATGCTCGACAACGAAGCCTTGACGCAAGGTCGCCGGGTAAGCCGCGCCATGGCGAGCGATGCGTTGCGCGACATGGCCTCGAAGAGCGAAGCGCCTTAGCCGGGCCACAAATTTAGGTTAACGTTTGAAATAATAGGCGACGCCCGCGTGGGAGATGGGTGGACGCTCAGCGGCGAAATTCAGGCGAATCACGGAGGAGACGATGCGGAAGTCCCTCATTCTTCCTCTCATTGCGATTGGAGGCGGCGCCAGCTACGCGGCAGGAGTGACCGAGGTGGCCACCGGCCCCGGCAGAGACGACCCGTCCACCTGGCGTTGGCAGGTGACTTCGATCTTGGCCCAGCAAAGCGATTCGACATCTCGGCGGGTGGAGGCGGTAGGCATTCTCGACGCCGACGCGTTCAACCAGCGTTACGAGCGCTACACGCCATTGGGTCTGCCGCA
>JBAUXQ010000286.1:0-2713 GCA_049584355.1 Roseiarcus sp.
TCCGCGTCACCGAGGTCGCTTACGCGATCGAGCGGGCGATGGACATCATGGCGCAGAAGCTGGGCCTGGATCCGGTCGACTTCCGGATCAAGAACTTCATCAAGCGCGAGCAGTTCCCCTACCACTCGGCGCTCGGCTGGGAATACGATTCCGGCGACTATCACACCGCCATGCAGAAAGCGCTCGACGCCACCGGCTACCGCAAGCTTCGCGAGGAGCAGAAGGCGAAGCAGGAGGCGTTCAGGCGCGGCGAGACCCGCGAGCTGATGGGGATCGGCGTTTCCTTCTTCACCGAGATCGTCGGCGCCGGCCCGTCGAAGAACTGCGACATCCTCGGCATCGCGATGTTCGATTCGTGTGAGATCCGCATTCATCCGACCGGCAAGGGCATCGCGCGGATGGGCACGAAGAGCCAGGGCCAGGGCCATGAGACGACCTGGGCCCAGATCATCGCGACCGAGATCGGCATTCCGGCCGACGACATCGCGGTCGAGGAAGGCAACACCGACACCGCCCCCTACGGCCTCGGCACCTATGGCTCACGCTCGACGCCGGTCGCCGGCGCCGCGATCGCGATGGCCGCGCGCAAGATCAAGGCGAAGGCGCAGATGATCGCCGCCTACATGCTCGAAGTGCATGAGGGCGACCTCGAATGGGACGTCGACCGTTTCCGGGTCAAGGGCAATCCGGACAAGTTCCAGACCATGACCGCCCTCTCCTGGGCGGCCTATCACCAGGTGCCGCCGGGCATGGAGCCGGGGCTCGAGGCGGTGAGCTACTACGATCCGCCGAACATGACCTATCCGTTCGGCGCCTATATCTGCGTGATGGACATCGACGTCGACACCGGCGTCCACAAGGTCCGGCGCTTCTACGCGCTCGACGATTGCGGCACCCGGATCAATCCGATGATCATCGAGGGCCAGGTGCATGGAGGCTGCACCGAGGGCTACGCGATCGCCATGGGTCAGGAAATCGCCTACGATTCCGAAGGCAACGTCAAGGGCGCCTCGTTCATGGACTATTTCCTGCCGACCGCGGTCGAGACGCCGCATTGGGAGACCGACTACACGGTCACGCCCTCGCCTCATCACCCGATCGGGGCCAAGGGGGTCGGCGAAAGCCCGAACGTCGGCAGCGTGCCCTGCTTCGCCAACGCGGTGAACGACGCGTTCAAGTTCGCAGGCTCGACTCACATCCCGATGCCCCACGACGCCTATCGCATCTGGCAAGCGGCGGAGAATTTGGGGCTGCACGGGTGAACGCGCCGTCCTTCTCTTCTCCCCGTTCACGGGGAGAAGGTGGCCGAAGGCCGGATGAGGGGCGGCGCGGATCGCGGACGTTAGCGCTGGCGCCAACCCCCGCCGTCGGCGCCGCTCCTCACCCTGGCCCTCTCCCCGCAAGCGGGGCGAGGGGAAACGCATGTCCGTAACCCCCATTCCCCGCGAGGCGATCGCCGCGCGCCTGGCCGAGGTCGGCTATGTCGCCGACCGCGACCTCGCGACCGCGCTGTGGATGATGGATGCGCTTAAGCGTCCGCTCCTGATCGAGGGCGAGGCGGGAGTCGGCAAGACCGAAGTCGCCAAGGCGCTCGCCGCGGTGCACGGCGCAGAACTCATTCGCATGCAATGCTACGAAGGGCTCGACGTCAGCTCTTCGCTCTACGAATGGAACTATCAGCGCCAGCTCCTGGCGATCAAGGCCCGCGAAGGGACCGGCGCGAGCGTCGCCGAGATCGAGGCCAGGATCTTCTCCGAGGATTATCTGCTCGAGCGGCCGCTGCTCAGCGCCATCCGACGTAAGACGCCCCCGGTGCTGCTGGTCGACGAGGTCGACCGCGCCGACGAGGAATTCGAGGCGTTCCTGCTCGAGCTGCTGTCGGACTTCCAGGTCACGATTCCCGAGTTCGGCGTCATAAGGGCGCTCACGATCCCGCGCGTGGTCTTGACCTCCAACGCAACCCGCGAACTCTCCGACGCGCTGCGCCGCCGCTGCCTCTACCACTATCTCGACTTTCCCGACGTCGATCGCGAAGCGGCGATTCTTCTCGCCCGCCAGCCCAGGCTCGACGCGAATTTCGCGGTCCAGATCGCGCGCATGGTCGGATTGCTGCGCAAGGAGGATTTGAAGAAAGTCCCCGGGGTGGCAGAGACGCTCGACTGGGCGGCGACCCTCGCCGGGCTCGGGGTCGAGGATCTGCGCCAGGAGCCGGAGATCGTCCACGCGACGCTGATCGCGCTCTTAAAGACCCGCGAGGATCGTGCGGCGATCAGCCCGGAGACGACGAGCCGGCTCGTCGGCCAAGTCGCATGAGAGGCGTCGCGTGATGGGCGCCCATTGTTTCGCCGTCGAAGGCTCCGGCCCGGGTCCGGCGATGCGCAGGCGCCTGGCCGGCTTTGTCGTCACCCTGCGCGACGCCGGATTCATCATCGGACAGGCGGAGGCGCAGGACGCCGCGCGGCTGATCGCCGGCCCCCTGGCCGACCGGCCCGAAGGCTTGCGCGCGGGGTTACGCGCCTTGTTCGCGTCGCGCCGCTCGGACCTCGTGCGGTTCGATGAACTCTTCGACGCCTTCTGGCGCGCGCGGAGAGTGAGGAGCGTCGTCAGGATCGACGCCGAGGCGCTGGCCGCCCGTTCGCCCCGGCGCTTCCAGCATGGGCCCGGCGCCAACGATGCCCGGCTGGAGCCGAGCCAGATCGGCGGAGCCCGCGGA
>JBAUXQ010000287.1:0-11726 GCA_049584355.1 Roseiarcus sp.
ATTCACTCGCCGGTCGATCCTGACCAGCTCTACGATCTTAGCCATGATCCCGGCGAGCGCGACAATCTGGCGGGCAAGGCAGAGAGCGCGGCCGAGGTCGCCGCCTTCCGCGCCGAAGTCGCCGAGCGCTGGGACCTCGCCGCATTGGACGCGCAGGTTCGGGCGAGCCAGCGCTGGCGCCGGCTTGTCGGCGCCGCGCTCAACAAGGGCGAACACCGTTCCTGGGATTTCCAGCCTCTCCGCGACGCGTCGAAGCAATACATGCGCAACAACATGGACCTCGACGACCTCGAGGCGATGGCGCGATTTCCCAGCATCGGCCGCCCGCCGAATTAGACCGCAGGAATCGGGCTGGCGCGGCGAATACGCGATGCTAGACGCGTCTTCAAACGCCAGCTTTCGGAGATCGGCGATGACCGTTGTTGCACAGCGCGCGATGACGGCGCGCGAATGGGGACTTCTGGCGCTACTTTCGCTGCTATGGGGCGGATCGTTCTTTTTCGTCGCCGTGGCCATCAGGGAGCTGCCGCCGCTGACGCTTGTCACGCTGCGAGTCGGCCTCGCGGCGGCGCTGCTATGGGCATGCGCTCCGCTGATCGGCGTTTCGCCGCCAAGGAGCGGCAGGGCGGTCGCGTCGATCGCGGTGCTCGGCTTCGGCAACAACGCACTGCCGTTCGCGCTGATTGCCTGGGGGCAGACGCATCTGCCGAGCGGACTCGCCTCAATCCTCAACGCGGCGACGCCGCTCTTCACCGTCCTGGCCGCGCATGTGCTCACGGCCGAAGAGAAACTCAGCGGGCTCAAACTGTTCGGAACGCTCGCCGGAATGGCGGGCGTCGCCTCGCTCATCGGCCCGGACATGCTGTTTGGCGCCACAAACAATGCGTGGGCGGACCTCGCAGTTCTTGCGGCGGCGCTGTGCTATGCCCTGTCCGCCATTTACGCCCGGCGCATGCGTTCTCTTGGCCTCAAGCCGATCGACGTCGCCGCCGGACAGGCGACAGCGGCGACCCTCTTTCTCGCGCCGCTCGCGCTCATCATCGACAGGCCATGGACCCTTCCCATGCCAAGCGGCCCGGCCGTCGCGTCGGTGCTCGCGATCGCGGCGTTCTCCACGGCGCTCGCCTTCATCGTCTATTTCCGCATCCTGGCCGGGGCCGGCGCGACCAATGTGCTGCTCGTAACACTCCTGGTCCCCGCGACCTCGGTCCTCCTCGGGGCGTTGTTTCTCAACGAGCGACTGCTGACCCGCCAGTTTCTCGGCTTCGCGTTCATCGCGATCGGTCTCGCGTTCATCGACGGCCGCCTGCCCCGCGCCCTGTTCGGCGGGCGCAATAACCCTAACCCGGCGTCAGGCAATTCGCGGCTCCCCATCGGCCATAAATCGCGCTAACCTCCCGCCGAAGAGGCCCGCGATGGCGATTGACAGCAAGAAACCGATCGACCTTGCCGCACGCGTTGCCGGTCGCCGCAGCGGCCGCCGAAGCTCTGGCGCGACCGACGGCGCCTGGCGGCGGGAGACTTTTTGCCTGCCGCGCGGCGAAGCGCGCGAGAAAGCGCGCGAATGGTTTGAGCGCTTCCCCAAGGCGGCCTATATGACCGAGATCGAATCCTGGAGCGAGCTCCCCGACGATAAGATCGAGTTCGTCATGCGCCGGCTGCCGTCCGCCGATTGAGTATCGTTGCCGGACATAATTCGCGATACTGAACCTTCTTCTGACGCCAACACTCGGATCGGGCGAATGTTACGAACGAAGTAACGAACTCCCAGTTCTGCTTGGTGCAATTGTAAGTGTTCCTTTCGTAGTTATCGCATTTGACGCTTCGTGATTTTCCTGTCCCGAGCTGTGAAGGTCGGGACGCCTCCTGCGAGGCTGGCGCCAGGCGCCGGCCGCCCGGCCTTGCGCAAATCGGCGATCCGTGCGAATTCCCCAGCGGTCGGCAACAGAACGTCGAGGTAGCCGGCGCCGAAGACGTCGTACCGACTCTCCGAGCGTTTGCTGAGGCCCAAGAGCGTAGGCTTCAAGGGCGACGTTGATTTGGCCGTTCTAAAAGCAGAACTGGCCGCAATGCGCGTCCACGCCAATCACTGCCCACAGCAAAAGGGAGATTGATCGTGGTGCAAGGATAGCCTATAGTACAAATGGGTCTTATCGCACGAATGTTTGGCGAGATGGGGTTGCGCGGTGGGTATCGTTTCGACCGTTCGATCAAAATGGACCGATGAATTTCGGACTGTGGCCAATCGAGCCCCGCTGAGGTCTGTTTCATTCTTGCGCCAGCCCGACAATCGTGAGGCTGTTCTTACCGCGCTGCGAATTAGAGCCGTCGAAAGCGCCCTCTATGACGCTTTCGGCAAGGGACAGTTGCACGGCACGATCCATACCTGCATCGGCCAGGAGTTTTCAGGCGTCGCAATTTGCCAGAAGCTTCAGAGCGACGACTTCGTCACCTCAAACCATCGATGCCACGGGCATTTCATCGCAACAACAAATCAATGGCGTGGCCTGATCGATGAACTGGTTGGCAACGTAGATGGCGTTTGCGCAGGAATTGGCAGTAGCCAGCATCTTTGCGACGAGCGTTTCATTTCCAACGGCCAACAGGGCGGTCTATTGCCAGTCGCGGCTGGAGTGGCGCTCGATCGCAAACTCGCGGGCAAAAAGGCGGTCGTCGTTTCCTTCATTGGCGAAGGCACGCTTGGCGAAGGCGTCCTGTACGAAACAGAAAACATTACCAACTTGTGGAATCTTCCGCATCTGATCGTTTGCGAGAACAACGGCTACAGCCAATCGACGCCGCAATCCATGTCTGTCGCCGGCGACATTGGCGCGCGCGCTGAGGCATTTGGCGCGCGTGTCTTCAAGGCCGACACGTGGGACCTCGAGAGCTTGGACGAAACGGCGGCGCAGGCGGTCGAATTCGTTCGCAGCAACAGTCGACCGGCGCTGATGATCGTCCAGACCTATCGTCTCAACCCCCATTCAAAGGGCGATGATCAGCGCGCCTTGGAAGAGATCAAGTGGTTTTCTGACCGCGATCCCGTCAATGTCGCGATCCAGGAGATCGAAGACTTCGCCGAGGCCTATGCGGGGATAGCAGCGGAGGTCTCGTCCCATCTGGCGACCGCAATGCGGAAACCGAAGCTGTCGCTCAGCGATTATCGGGTCGACCAGCTGCCGCGAGCAGAGGGTTCGATCGAATGGAATCGATGCGAGCCCCCGAGCGGCGGACGCGGTGCACAACAGCTCAACGAATTCTACGGAGATTGGCTCGAGACCGACGCCCGCGCGATCTTCCTCGGCGAGGACATTGCCGACCCCTATGGCGGCGCCTTCAAGGTCAGCAAGGGATTTACCACGCGATTCCCCGAGCGGGCCCTGACCACACCGATCAGCGAGGCCGCGATCACAGGCGTTGGGATCGGCTTGGCTCTGACAGGACGCCGCGCCTTCGTCGAGATCATGTTTGGCGATTTCATCACCCTCGCTTTCGACCAGATCGTCAACAACGCGTCAAAATTTTTTCACATGTACAACCGGAAGCTCAGCTGCCCGGTCATCGTGCGGGCGCCGATGGGGGGGCGTCGCGGCTATGGTCCGACTCATTCCCAGTCGCTCGAGCGCTTTCTTTTGGGGATCGATAATTGCTGTCTGATCAGCCCAAATTCGCTGATTCCGCTCAGTTTACAACTCGATGGGCTGAAATCCTTGAGCTGTCCGGCAATCGTCGCGGAGAATAAGGTCGACTATACATTGCGCGATTTTGTTCCAGATCCCGCTTACGTGATCGACGTGGACAACGCGTTGTTTCCAACGGTGCGGATCGCGCCGGCGAACGCCCAAGCCAATATGACGATCGTCAGCTATGGCGCGATGGCGCGATTTGTCGCCGTCTCCTGCCGCGGATCTTTGAAGAGGGAGACGCCGTCTGCGAATTGATTGTCCCAACCGCTCTTAATCCTTTCGATCCCCGACCGGCGCTCGAATCGGCGGCCCGGACCGGCCATCTCGTCGTCGTCGAGGAAGGGTCCAGTTCGGCTGGCTTCAGCGCCGAGGTGATCGCGAGAATCGAGGAGTTGGCCGGCGATCGCATCGTCTCAGCCCGACTGGGCAGCTATCCGGTCCCGCCGCCGTCAGTTCCGGCCCTCGAAGCTGAGGTGTTGCCGACCTTGGCTCGCCTCGTAGAGGTTATCGCCATGGTTCTTGGGAAATAGCCCTATGGCGGTAGTCGGCGAAATATTCCTCGAGCGCGAAACGGCGAACGACGAGGACGGCGTCGTGGTCGCCATACACGTCGATTCTGGCCAAGCGGTCAAGTCCGGCCAGCCGCTGTTCGATGTTGAACATTCCAAGGCGACCATGGAGGTCTGCGCCTCCGTCGACGGTTTTGTGTTGCATGAGCTGACCAAGGGGACATCCGTGACCTTCGGTTCGCGCATCGCCTATGTGGTCGACGCGATCGACGCGCATAGGTCGGCGCCGCCATTGCCCGCCGGCGCGTCGCAACAAGCGAAGGCGCCGCTCGAAGCAGCGCTAATTTCGTCCGGCGATAAGATCAGCGTCGGTTCGGCGACTGCCTCGACTCCCCCTGCAGGCGGCGGGCAGCCGAAATTATCTCGGGCCGCAGCGAAACTTGCCGACCAATTTGGCCTGACTGGCGCTGACTTCATTGTCGACCTCGTCTCGACCGCTGACGTACGCAAGAAGATCAGCGCTGGCCGAACGTCGTCCAAACACCTCCTGGTCGACGCGAGGCGGCGCCCTTGACGCTCGAGGCTCTCTCCAACGTCGGGTTGGCGGAGCGAATCTCGCCGCGCAAGAGCGAAGAAATCAGCCTGCTTCAAGCCGGAGCCGGAAATACGACGCAGTCGACTCTTGGCGTCAGGATCGGCAAGATCAGAGCCCGGCGTGAAGCTGGCGATACCTTTCAAGGTAAAATTCTCGATCTCGTCGTTTTTGAAGCCTCGCGGCTGATGAAGCAATTTCCAAAATTGAACTCCACCTTCTCTGAAAATCAGATTTTTAAGTATTCATCTATCAACGCCGGCGTGGCTTTCGACAGCGGCGCAAAGCTCGTTGTTTATGGGATCGAGAACTCCAACGCCAAAAGTTTGCGGGAAATTCGAGAAGAGATCGAAGACTCGCTCGACCGATACTTGAACGATCGCCTTTCTCTACGGGAAATGACGAGGGCGACCTTCACGGTTACCGATCTGTCGGCCAGCCAAATGGATTTCATGTTGCCTATTCTCCCGGCTCGTCAATCCTGCATCATCGGGGTGACGCGCAACTCGAAAGAGGAATTTTCGATTTACGTCGGGTTCGACCACCGGGTGACCGAAGGCCGGGAGGTGGCGCTGTTCCTCGACCAACTCGCGGACAGGATCGCGTCCTTTGACCGGCAAACCATGGCCACCGAACCGGCGCGATGTTTCTTCTGCGAAACGTCGGCCGGGGATGGTCTCAACGATGACAAGAGAGGCCTCCTCAAAATTGTCAGGCCCGGGGGAGACGAAGTTCTTTGCTGCAACACTTGCTGGTTGGGGTGGTGATGAATACTGAGCCGCTTCAGGAGTATATTTCGCGACTATCAGGGCGAGCGGTTGGGTTTGACGAGGTTATTTCGTTAAGCTCGGCGCAGCAGGCCGCAGTGCGATCGTGGCTCCGCAATAATAGGGATTGCGGCATCCCTGCCGCGGTCAAGTCCAGGGTTTCGGTGAAAATGCTCGTCAATGGGCAAGACCCGGCGGGCGATGGACCGGACCCGCCGTCAATGGAGACCCCCGTATCCGTCGCGCCGGTCCAGCGCGGGGACGCCATTGCCGGCGTCGGCGTCGACATCGAATATGCTTCCACGCTCCCGGAAGCCGAGGACTATAGAGCTCACCCCTTCTTCGTCGAGAATTTCGCCAAATCTGAAATCGTCTATTGCATAGAAAGTGACAATTCGAGACTGTCTTTCGCTGGACTGTGGGCGGCCAAAGAAGCGATTGCCAAAGCCTGCGGAATCGATACTCGCCTTGGCGGCTTGTCGCGCATCGAGATTGGCCATGACGATGGCGGGCGGCCCACATGCGAGTTCGGGTCGATCTCGATCTCCCATGCCGGGGAGATCGCGATCGCTGTCTGCCTGGCCGGTCATACGGTCTCTTCGGAAACGATCGGTGGCGAATTGGTCGGCAATGGAAGCGTAGTCTCCGCCGAGATTCTCCCTCAACCGCCCGCAGCGGCGGCCGAACGACGCATATCCCGCAGCGTCATGTTTGCTTTGGGCTTGAGCGCCATCGTCAATGTCTTGCTCGCGGCGGCAGTTCTTCGCAGCTATTATTTTTAGCCGGGACAGACGATGGCAGGTGTTCAATATAAGCAGCCGGCGTCCGGCAACAGAGCGCTCTCGTTCGGCGCATCCATTATCGATCCTCGCGCCTGGGCTCACCTGCTGCGTATGCTCCACTATTACAATTATAGCCATGTGCGACCTCGACGACTGGCCGACATCGGCCCCGGCGTGCGGATGGCGCCGAATGTCTCGATGATGAATGCTGAGCGGATCAAAATAGGAGCCTATTCCCATATCGGGGCTCGTTGCTCGCTTTGGGCCGGCAATTCGGTCGGCCGGGTTACGCTCGGACATCACGCCCTGTTGGGTCCTGAGGTCTTCATCACCGCTGCGAACTACAGGCTGGAGCCTGGAACGCCCATCATGGACCAGCCCATGGATGAACGCGACGTGGTCATCGGCGCCGACGTGTGGCTCGGCGCTCGGGTCGTGGTGGGAGCCGGTGTGGAGATCGGCGATGGCTCCGTCGTCGCCGCCCATTCTTTCGTAACACGGTCGATTCCGCCCGGGTCGAACGCCGGCGGCAATCCGGCGCGAATCATTGGCCGCAGAGGAGATCAGAAGGCCGAGGCGGAGGTAGGGGAAGCGGATGTCTTGCTGGGCGCCTGACGGGCGAGGCGACATTGGGCTCGTCCGGCGGGCTCTGAGGAACTTTTAATCGTGGAGTCGACTCAATGACGGTAAGGGACCGGGTATATAGCGCGTTCAAAGAGAGCTTCGACCTTGACGACGAGACCAATACGTCAAAGCTTGTTTATCAAGCCTACCCGGCTTGGACGTCGATCGGTCACATGATTCTGGTCGCCGCACTTGAATCGGAATTCGACACGATGTTGGAGACGGACGACATTCTCGAAATGAGCAATTTCGAAAAAACGGTATCGATCATGGGCAAATACGCCAATGATGCTTGAGGCCGAAGAGAATGCTGCAGAACGAAAGCAGCTCGTTTTCCTTTCGCGCGGCAACGACCTCGAGCCGCCGCAGCCCCAATAAGTATGTGGGCGTTCGGTTGAAGCGGACTGAGATTCATGGCCCCGCAGGAAACGGTGAGTCGAGCTGTAGCCCGCTCGCCCGCCTCCCGCGTTCGAGATATGCGTCACGATGAGGGCTGGTGCCGGTCATGACAGTCGCTGAGAGCGTAGGAGCTGCGCCCAAAGAAGTCGGCGGCCGGCCACCAAGCATCGGTCTCGTGTCGGTCATCGTGCCGCACCTGGACGATTACGACAACTTGGACGCCTGTTTGACGCTGCTTGGCGAGCAGAGCTTTCCGGACGATCGAAGGGAAGTCATCGTCGCCGACAATGGCAGCTCGCGCGGGCTCGACGTCGTGCGCAACATCGTCGGAACTCGCGGCCGGGTGGTCGAGGTTGCAGAACGCGGCGCCGGCCCGGCCCGAAACGCCGGGGTTCGCGCATCGCGGGGCGAGGCGATCGCGTTCATCGACAGCGACTGTCGGCCGGATCGGCGCTGGCTCGAGGAAGGCCTAGCCGAGTTACAGTCCGCGGATTTTGCCGGCGGCCGGATCGACGTCCTGGTCGAGGATCCGCGGCGGATGACGGCCGCCGAAGCATTCGAGAGCGTCTTCGCCTTCCAGAACGAGCGGTACGTCAAGAATCTCAACTTCACGGTCACCGCGTCGATGTTTGTGTGGCGTTCCGTGTTCGACGCGGTCGGCGGGTTCGAGAACGGGGTCCCGGAAGATCTGGATTGGTGCCGCAGGGCGCGGCTCAAGGGATACCGCATCGGTTTTGCATCAAGATCGATCGTCCAACATCCCGCCCGCAGGACCATGCCGGAGCTCAAGCGCAAATCGCGGCGGCTGACGCTCGAGTGGTGCGAAGCGGCGCGGCGCGAAGGCAAGGGAGCGATCTTCATCCTGGCGCGCCACTGGGCGGTCCTGTTTTCGATCGGACCTCATGCGCTGGTCGCCATGGCGTCGAAACGCCTGAGCGGAACCAGAAACCGCATTCTGGCGGTCGGCGCCTTGGCGCAAATCCGGGCCTATCGGTTTGCGGTCGCGCATCGGGCCGTCCTGGGCTCGCTTGAGGAGTGACGCCCGTATGCCGGCCGGTTTCGAGGTTCCGATAATCATCGTCGGGTTTGGACATTCGGACGATATCGTCAAATGCCTGAACGCGATTGCAACCCAGCGTCGCTGTCCGAAATTCGAAGTTTTCATTTGCGAAAACGGCGGACCGGCTGCGTTCGACGCGCTGGTCAAGACGCTCACGGAAAAGGGCGCCCCGTGCGAGGCAGGCGTCGAACCCCTCGAGCCCGCGTCGAGCGAGTTGGTGCGGGCGTGCCGACTACGGCTCGCCGGGGGGCAGGCGACTGTCGCGATTGGCGAAGCCCGCGACAATTTCGGCTACGCCGGCGGGATCAACGCCTGGCTAAGGCCATTGCTGGCCGAACCGGGTTGGACCGCAGTCTGGATTCTCAATCCGGACACTTGGCCTGAACCCGACGCGCTCGCGGAGCTCGTCGCTTACGCCGGAAAGCGAGGCAAGGGCATGGTCGGAAGCCGGCTGATGATCCCCGGCCGATCCGACATCGCCTCGTCCCGGGGCCTGAAATGGAACAAGCTCAGCGCCAGGCTGACGGGCGTCGACATCTTCGCTCCGGTGTCTCCTGAACCCGACCCTGAAGACGTCGAACGGCGAATGGACTCTCCCACCGGCCCGTCAATGTACGTCACCAGAAACTGCATCGAGCGGATTGGCCTCATGGACGAATCCTTTTTTCTTTATTGGGAGGAAGTTGATTGGGCGGTCCGCGCCAAGGCCGCATGCGGCGTCGGCTATGCCCACAAGTCCGTGGTTCCCCACGTCATGGGCACGACGACCGGCTCCGCCGGCGGTCGCGCCAAACGATCAGCCTTCTCGGTCTATCTCAGCCACCGGAATCAGCTTCACTTCGTTCGCCGCCATCATCCGCGGTGGTTTCTATGGACCCTTTTCGCGACGTTCGTCAGAAGCGGGGAATATCTGGCGGTCGGATCGACGCGCAATTTCGTAGCCGCGGTCCGGGGTCTGGTCGCCGGCCTGCGTGGCGAAAAAGGCCGCCCGCAGATGGCCCCGACTCGGGCGCCTTGAACGGCGGCGCCGCCTGCCGCCATCAGTACCGCCAACGCTGCGCCGAGGTGACGAGGAAGTCGCGGAAAGCCTGGACCCGCGCGACATTCTTGAGCTCCTCGGTATAGACGAGGAAACAGTCCATCTCCGGCATGTCGGCTTGCGGCAGCAGGCGGACGAGCCCCGATTCCGGCTGCACGCAATAATCCGGCAATACCGCGATGCCGACCCCGTGCTCGACCGCATGGGTCATCGCTGCGAGATTGTTGACGGTGATCTGCGGAGCGCGCGGCGTCTTCGGGTCGCGCCCCACCCCCAAAAGCGAGTTCAGATCATAGAGCAGATGGGTCGCCGTCGGCGCGCCGAACGCCACCAGATGGTGCTGGTCGAGATCTTCCACCTTGCGCGGTTGCGGGTGCTTTCTGAGATAATCGGCCGAGGCGTAGGCGTGGAAATGCACGGTGAACAGCCGGCGCCGGATCAGGTCCGGCTGGCTCGGCTCGCGCAGGCGCAGCGCGACGTCCGCTTCCCGCATCCCGAGGTCGAGATCGTCGTCCGACAGCAGCAATTGCAGCTTGATTTCCGGGTAGAGATCGACGAACTCGCCGAGCCGCGGGGCGAGCCAATTGGCGCCGAGGCCAAGGGTGGTCGTGACCCGCAATTCGCCGTGCGGCTTTTCCCGGCTGTCGATGAGCCGGCTGCGCACCGCGTCGAGCTTGAGAACCACGTCGCGCACCGCGCCGAGCAGCATTTCGCCCTGCTCGGTCAGAATGAGCCCACGCGCGTGGCGATGAAACAGCGGCGCGCCGAGGTCGGCTTCGAGCGCCCCGACCTGTCGGCTGACCGCCGACTGGCTTAAGCCGAGCGTCTCGCCGGCATGCGTGAACGACCCCGCATCGGCGGCGGCCTGAAACACGCGCAGCTTGTCCCAATCCATAGACGTTTCCTTAGCCGCGTACGGCTCATTGATCTCGCGCTGTTGCGCTCGGCTTAACGCTTGGGTCGGCCTATTCGGCCGCCTCGCGTTTCGGCTCCTGCGCCGCGAGCCAGCGCTCAGCCTCGAGCGCGGCCATGCAGCCAAGTCCGGCGGCGGTGACCGCCTGTCGGAACACGTCGTCGGCGACGTCGCCCGCGGCAAAAACTCCCTCGACGCTGGTGGCTGTGGAGCCGGGCGCCGTCTGGACGTAGCCGTTCAACTTGAGCTCGACTTGTCCGCGCACGAGCTCGGTCGCCGGCTCATGCCCGATGGCGACGAAGACGCCATCAACCGCCAGATCGTCGAGCGCGCCGGTTACGACATTCCTGACCCTGACCCCGGTGACCCCACGCGGCGTCCCTTCGCCGAGGATGGCCTCGACGACGTTGTTCCACCGGATCGAAACATTGTGGCGCGAAGCCAGGCGCTCGCGCAGGATTTTCTCCGCCCGGAAGGAATCGCGGCGATGCACGACCGTGACATGGGCGGCGATGTTCGAGAGATGCAACGCCTCCTCAACCGCAGTGTTGCCGCCGCCGACGACGACCACCGACTTGCCGCGGAAGAAGAACCCGTCGCAGGTCGCGCAGGCCGAGACGCCGAAGCCCTTGAACGCATCCTCGCTCGCGATGCCGAGCCATTTGGCCTTAGCGCCGGTCGCAAGGATGACCGCCTCGGCGGCGAGCGTTCGGCCGCTGTCGCAGCGGACGATGAACGGCCGCCGTCCGAGCTCGAGCGCCACCACATGTTCGCCCTCGACGCGCGCGCCCACATGCTCGGCCTGGGCCAGCATCTGTTCCATTAGCCACGGCCCCTGGATCGGATCGGCGAATCCGGGATAGTTCTCGACGTCGGTCGTGGTCATCAATTGTCCGCCCGCCTCGAAGCCCGTGAGCACGAGCGGCTTCAGAAGGGCGCGAGCGGCGTAAATCGCCGCCGTGTAGGCGGCCGGTCCGGAGCCGATAACGACAATCCGCTCGTGCTCAATTCTGGACGAAGACAATTTGACCCCCGAATCTGGGCGCTGCTCCCGGGCCCAGTCGCCGGGACTCACGAAACCTCGCCCTTATATGGGGGTGAAAGTTCCACGACAACGGCGCCCTTCGCAGGCGGCGTTTGTTGACCAGGCGACCTGCTCGCCGGAGACGTTGAACAGCAGCGACGGACGTGCGGAATCGTCATCGAAGAAGTTGACTTGGATGGCGGAGACAAGCCCGAACATGACGGAAAAGCCAGCGCGCGACGCGATGAGCGCCGTTCAGACCTTTTCGACCTGGCCGAATTCGAGATCGACCGGCGTCGCCCGGCCAAAGATCGACACGGCGACCTTGACC
>JBAUXQ010000288.1:0-2804 GCA_049584355.1 Roseiarcus sp.
CCCAAGTACAAGCCGGCGCCGATCGCCTTCGGCGCCAACACCGATCCCTATCAGCCGATCGAGCGCCAGTATCGCATCACCCGGTCGCTGATCGAGGTCCTGAAGCGCGCCCGCCCCCCGCTCACCATCGTCACCAAGTCGAACCTGATCCTGCGCGACCTCGACCTCCTGGCGCCGATGGCCCGCGATGGCCTGGTCAAGGTGTTCGTTTCCGTGACCACGCTCGATCGGACGCTGGCGCGGCAAATGGAGCCGCGCGCCCCAACGCCGCAGAAGCGGCTCGAGGCGATCGAGGCGCTCAACGACGCCGGCGTGCCGGCGGGCGTGATGGCCGCCCCGGTCATTCCGGCGATCAACGACGAGGAGCTCGAGACGATCCTGACCCGCGCCTATTCGGCCGGCGCGCGCGAGGGGAGCTATGTCGTCTTAAGACTGCCGGGCGAGTTGCGCGACATGTTCCGCGAGTGGCTGCAGGTCCATTATCCCGACCGGCTCAAGCGCGCCGTCTCGCTCATGCAGTCGATGCGCGAGGGCAAGGACTACGAGGCCCAATGGGGCCGTCGCATGGCGGGCTCAGGCCCCTACGCCTGGATGATCGGGCGCCGGTTCGAGATGGCCGCCCGCCGCCTCGGCTACCGCGAGACCTCGCGGGCGCTGCGCACCGACCTCTTCCAGAAGCCCGCGCGCGAAGCGAGCGACGCCGACGCCCAGCTCAGCCTGTTCTGACGGCCAACCCCTTCTCCCGCTTGCGGGAGAAGGTGGCCACATAGGGCGTCGGGAGACGCCCGTCTCTCGACGGGCTAAGGGCCGGATGAGGGTCTTCCCGCGCGTTTGCCCCGCGCGTAAACAGCCCGAATGCCGCGCTTTAAGCTCATCATCGAATATGACGGCGCGCCGTTCGTCGGTTGGCAGCGGCAGGAGAACGGCCTTTCGATCCAGGAGGCGCTGGAGGAGGCGCTCGCCGCGATGACGGCTGAGCGCGCGACCGTCCATGGCGCGGGGCGCACCGACGCCGGCGTGCACGCGCAGGGCCAGGTCGCCCACGTCGACCTCGAGCGCGAATGGGAGCCGTTCCGGCTCGGCGAGGGGCTCAACGCGCTGCTTCATCCCCATCCGATCGCAGTTCTCAAGTCCGAGCGCGTTGATTCCGGTTTCGACGCCAGGCGCAGCGCCAGCGCCCGCCACTATCTCTATCGCATCGTCAACCGCCGCGCGCCGCTGGCGCTCGAGCGCGGCCGGGCCTGGCGGGTGAAGCCTCCCCTCGACGCTCGCGCGATGCACGACGCCGCCCAGGTCTTGGTCGGCCGGCACGATTTCTCCACCTTTCGCGACGCCCAATGCCAGGCGAAATCGCCGATCCGCACCCTCGACCGGCTCGACGTCATGCGCGACGGCGACGAGGTTCAAATCGAAGCGAGCGCGCTGTCGTTCCTGCATCGGCAGGTGCGCTCGATGGTCGGCTCGCTGGTCGAGGTCGGCGTGGGCCGGTCGACCGCCGGCGACCTCAAGGCCGCGCTCGAAGCCGCCGATCGCAGCCGCTGCGGCCCGGTCGCGCCAGCCCATGGGCTTTATCTCGCCACGGTCGACTATACCCGCGCCTGAGAAGCAGAGCGCACGTGCGCATTGACGCCCTTGAATGCGAAGGCCAAGAACCGCTTGGAGCGCATAGGCGCAATCCTTCCCCGAGAATCGGGGGAGGGGGACCGCGCGAAGCGCGGTGGAGGGGGCGAGCCGATCAATGCGAGCGCCGCCGCAAACGATTGCCCACGCCCGTCGCCTTCGGCGCGCGCTCTCCCCACCGGAGGCGCGGCTGTGGAACAGGTTGCGCGAGCGCGCGCCCGGACTGCCGACCTTTCGCCGTCAGCACCCGATCGGCCCCTATGTGCTCGATTTCTATTGCGCGAAGGCGCGGCTGGCGATCGAGATCGACGGCATGAGCCACGATGTCGGCGGTCGGCCTGAGCGCGACCTTCGCCGCGACGCGTGGCTCGCGGCGCGCGGCGTCACGGTAATGCGAATCGCTGCGGGCGACGTCATGCGGGCGCTTGACGAAACGGTGGACGGCATTGTGCGAATGGCCACGGCGCTGATCGAAGCCGACGCCCCCCACCACCGCCCTGCGGGCGGTCCCCCTCCCCCGCTTCGCGAGGGAGGATAGGCGCCTGGACTCCTCCCCCGCGAACGCGGGGGAGGGGAACCGCGCGAAGCGCGGTGGTGGGGGCTCGTCAATCGATTCAAGCCGCGAACTCGGCGAAATAGCGGTCGAGCGCGCGCTCGTAGATCAGCGACAGCGCTTCGAGATCGTCGAGCCGGACCCGCTCGTCGACCGCGTGGATGGTGGCGTTGACGAGGCCGAGCTCGACCACCGGGCAGGCGTTCTTGATGAACCGAGCGTCAGAGGCGCCTCCGCCGGTCGAAAGCTCAGGCCGCCGCCCGGTCACGTCTTGAACCGCGGCGGCGACCAGATCGGTGAACGGTCCGGGTTTGGTGAGAAACGCGACCGCGTTGGTCGGCTCGAAGGCGAGCGTCGTGCGCGCGCCCCCGGCCGCCGCCGCGACCCGCCGCGCGATCTCCGCCTTAAGCGATTCGGGCGTCCAGAGATCGTTGAAGCGGACGTTGAAGACGAGCCGGACCCCGCCCGGAATGACGTTTGCCGCCGGGTTGCCGACGTCGACGCTGGTGACTTCGAGGTTCGAGGGCTCGAAGTCGGCGTCGCCCTGATCGAGCGGCGGCGCGAGCAGCGCCGTCAGCACCGGCGCGAGCGCACGGATCGGATTCTCCGCGATCTGCGGATAGGCGACATG
>JBAUXQ010000289.1:0-2609 GCA_049584355.1 Roseiarcus sp.
GCCCCACGTCCTGCCCGGAACCGCGATTCCGCCCGGACTCGTCGTCGCCATTGTGCTGACGCTGGTGTTCTGGCTGCTCGCGACGCGCTCGGTCTATGGCTTTTCGGTGCGCACCGTGGGCGCCGCCCCGAGCGCGGCGCGCTACGGCGGCTTCGACGCCTCGCGCACGGTCTGGACGACGCTGATGATCAGCGGCGGCATGGCCGGGCTCGCCGGCATCCTTGAAGTGTCCAGCCAGCTCGGACAGATCAATCTCGGCTTCCCCTCCGGCTACGGCTTCACCGCGATCATCGTCTCGTTTCTCGGCCGTCTCAATCCGATCGGCGTCTTTCTCGCCGGGCTGATCCTCGCCGTCACCTATGTCGGCGGGCAGGTGGCGCAGACCGTCGTGCATGTGCCCGAGGCGACGGCGGGCATCTTCCAGGCGACGATGCTGTTCTTCATCCTCGCCAGCGACATTCTGGTTCGATATCGCCTCAGGATCATCCGCGACGCGCCGCGCGTCGCGCCGGCGGAGGCGGTCGCCTGATGCTGACCTTCATCATCGACGCGCTCGTGACCGTGGTCGGCGTGACGACGCCGATCCTGCTCGCGGCGACCGGCGAATTGGTGGTCGAGAAGAGCGGCGTGCTCAATCTCGGCGTCGAAGGCATGATGCTGATCGGCGCGGTCACCGGATTCGCAATCGCGCTGACCTTTGGCGATGGCGCCGGCGCGCTGGCGCCCTGGCTCGGCGTCGTCTGCGCCGCGCTCGCCGGCGCGGCGTCATCGATGCTGTTCGCCGTCCTGGTGCTGACGCTGGGCTCGAACCAGGTCGCGACCGGCCTGGCGCTGACGATCTTCGGCATTGGCCTCTCGTCGCTGATCGGGGCCGGTTTCGTCGGCATGGTGATCCCGCCGTTCGACGCGTTCTTTCCCGACTGGCTCGCCGCGGATCCAGTGGGGAGGGTCGTGTTCGGCTATAGTCCGCTCGTCTATTTCGCGCTTTTCATGGTGTTCGCGGTCGGCTGGTTCCTGAACCGCACGCGCGCCGGCTTGATCCTGCGCGCGGTGGGCGAGAACGACATTTCCGCTCATTCGATCGGGTACCCGGTGATCGCCATCCGCTACGCCGCGATCGCCTTCGGCGGCGCGCTCGCGGGAATTGGCGGGTCCTATTTCTCGATGGTCATCACGCCAATGTGGGCCGAGCAGATGACCGCCGGGCGCGGCTGGATCGCGCTCGCGCTGGTGGTGTTCTCCGGCTGGCGTGCCGGGCGCCTGCTGGCGGGCGCTTACTTCTTCGGCATCCTTATGACGCTCGAGCTTTACGCCAAGGCCTCGGGCTTCTCGTTCCTTCCGTCCCAGTTCTGGGCTTCGATGCCCTACGTCATGGCCGTCGCCGTGCTCGCCTTCATGTCGGCGCGCGACGTCACCGGCAGCGAGGCGCCGGCCTGTCTCGGTCGGCCCTTCCTTCCCTCAAACTGAGCGCAGACAACAAGCAAGGAGAAGAAAATGACCAATATTACGCGACGCAATCTCATGAAATCGGCCGCCGCGGCCGGCCTGGCGCTCCCCGCCCTCGGGCGCGGCGCCTTTGCCGCGGACCCGCTCAAGATCGGCTACATCTATCTCGGGCCCGTCGGCGATTTCGGCTGGACCTGGGCGCACAACAAAGGCCGACTGGCTATGGTCGACGCCTTGAAGGGCCAGGTGGTCGCCGACTACGTCGAGAACGTGAAGGAGGACGCGAGCGCCATTCCGATCCTCAAGGACCTCGCGCAGTCGGGTCATCAGCTCATCTTTACGACATCATATGGCTACATGGATCAGACGATCGAGGTCGCGAAGCAGTTCCCGAACGTCAAGTTCGAGCATTGCACCGGCTACAAGCACGCCGACAACGTCGGCACCTACAACTCCCGCTTCCATCAGGGCCGCGCGGTCGAGGGCACGATCGCCGGCATGATGTCGAAGTCGGGCGTGATCGGCTATCTCGGCTCCTACAAGGTTCCCGAAGTCGTTTTGGGCGTCAACGCTTTCACACTGTCGGCGCAGGCGGTGAACCCGAAGATCACCACCAAGCTGGTGATGATCGATTCATGGTTCGATCCGGCCAAGGAAGCGGCGGCGGTCGAGACGCTCGCCAATCTCGGCTGCGACGTCGTCGCCCAGCATACCGACAGCCCCGCCGGCTTGCAGGTGTGCGAGAAACGCAAGGTGTGGTGCTTCGGGCAGGGCGCGGATATGGCGAAGTTCGCGCCGAAGACCCAGCTCAGCGCCATCGAGGATATCTGGGGGCCCTACTACATTTCGCGCGCCAAGGCGGTTCTCGACGGAAGCTGGAAGCCGGACGACGCCTGGTGGGGGTTCAAGGAGGGCACGGTCGTGATGGGCCCCTACAACAAGGCCCTCCCCGCCGACGTGGCCGCCGCAGCCGACAAGATCATAGCGGGCTGGAAGGACGGCAGCTACGACGTCTTCACCGGCGAGATCAAGGACCAGACCGGCGCGGTCAAGGTTCCCAAGGGCGAGCACATGACCGACGACAAGCTCGCCACGATCGACTGGTACGTCCAGGGCGTGCAGAGCTGAGGCGCAGCCTCACCCCCGCCCCTCTCCCGAACGGG
>JBAUXQ010000290.1:0-2163 GCA_049584355.1 Roseiarcus sp.
CGCGGCTTCATTCCATCGGTGGCGACGATCCGGCTGAGCGGCGCCGGCACGCGGCGTTGCGCGAACAGTTCGATCATCCGGTGGCGGTAGGTGTTGCGAATGGCGGCGGGCGAATTGACGACGATCGAGCCTGATTTCTCCATCGTCGCAAGGCGATCAAGAATTGTCCCGCGCTCGCACATCACGAATACGTTGGCCGAAGGCGTCTCGATGAGGCCGTCGCCGGCGATGAGCTCGACCCGGAAGCCCCGCTCCACGAGGAGCGCGCCGACTCTTTCCAGGATCGCGGCGTCGTCATCGATCCGTCCGGGCGAGTGCGCCGCCTCGCGGTAGACGCCGCAACAGGTCATGGCGGCGCTCATTCGCCGGCGTTCTCGTGCTGACCGAATCCCGCCAATTCGGCCGCCTCGACATCTCGTGCGCGATCGATGTCGAACACCAGCGGCAGGACGACGCCGTAAACCTTGTGACGCCCGTCGACCAGCCATTTGAGATAGTCGCGGAGCCGGGCGAAGCCGGTCGCAGGCTTCGCGATCCGATGCGCCGGCAGCCAATAGAGGCCAGCCGTGACGTGGCTGCCGCCATCGCCGCCGAGGCGGAGGATGCGGCCGTCCGAGACGTCCAGCGTCGCCCAGAGGGGATTGTCGTCATCGACATGGCTGGTCAGGCCGAGGACGACCGCATCGCTCGGAAAGCCCGCGGCTGAGCGGACAAAATGGCGGAAATCGTCGACCGGCAGGATCGAATCGACTGTGGTGATCAACGCCGGCGAATCGGCGAGCCGGGCGGCGACGAGCTGGAAACTTGCATATGACGATGGAGTGGTGCGCACGATCACGTCGAGGTCAAAATCTTGGCCATGGCGACCGAGCCATAGCCGGCAATCGTCGCTCCCTTCGTTGATGATGACCGTCACCCGGCGAATGCCGGCGGCGCGAAAGCGATCGAGCGTGTGCTCGATCAGGGGCCGCCCGCCGACCGGCGCCATCGGCTTGCTCGCATGATGACCGTCGGCTCGCAGGCGGGTCCCGTGTCCAGCGGCGATGATCCCGCCCCGGAGCATTTCCGCCGCGGCGGTCATTGGAGGACCTTCAGGAGGTCAGGCAGCTTTGTCACGGCGGCGGGAACGGACCGGGGTCCGGCCGCCTGAGCGGCGGCGGCCTGGACGTCTTCGGGCGCGATCCAGATGAAGCCCATGGCCGCGCGCCGCGCGCCCTCGCAGTCGCGGCGCAGGGAATCGCCGACGAAAAGAGTTGTCTCCGGCGCCGCGCTAAGCGCCTCCAGAGCAGCGCGGAAAATCGCGGGGTCGGGCTTCTCGGCGCCGACCTGGCGGCTGTCCGTCATCACCGCGAACAGCGGAGCGAGACCCGAACTCCGGCACACCGCTTCCAGATTGCCGTAGAAGTTCGACACGACGCCGAGCCGGTAGCGCTCGCCCAACGTTTCGAGGACTGGCCGATTGCGGGCGAAAATGGTGGACATGTCGGACAGGAAACGCGACGCGACGCGCCGGCCGCGATCGCCGTCGCTCCGCTCCTGCGCGGTTCTGGCCCGGCATCCCAGCTCGGCTTCGAGGTTGGCGGCCAACGTATGGACCGTCTCCGCAAGGCCGGCTGTGGCGGGGAGTGCGTCCACGAGCGGGTCATCGGCGGCGAAGAAGGCGGACGCGAATGCCTCGGCGGTCATATCGAGGCCCTCGCCCCGGTAAAGAGCATGGAAGCGCTCCTTCCAGGCCACCCCGTCGGCGTCGAGCGTCCCGCCGAAGTCAAAGAGCAGCGTATCGATTGCCGGCGCCATCAAAAGCCAATTGCCGAAGCCGACTGAAGCCGTTTCGGCCGCAAGCCCACTACGACCGACTGGACCTGGATGCAACTCTTGCGCTTGGCGGCGCGGCCCCTGGAAGCTCGAACGGCATGTCGTCGATGAACGCGTTGCAGGCGTCGCGCGCGACGCTGTCGCGGAACTGGCGCGGCGGGCTCTTCATGTAATAGGCCGACGGCGCTTCGAGCGGTCCGCCGACCTTGCGGTCCAAGCCCAGCTTGGCGCAGCGCAATGCGTCGATCACGACGCCGGCGCTATTCGAAGAATCCTGCACGGACAGCCGCAGTTCAACCTCCAGCGGCGCGTCGCCGAAGCCGCGACCCTCGAGGCGGATGAAGGCGA
>JBAUXQ010000291.1:0-2968 GCA_049584355.1 Roseiarcus sp.
TAGGCGCGGCTGGCGCGCGCCTCATGCGGGCTCATGCCATTGACGCGGATTGCGCCGCTGGTCGGGGTTTCGAGATCCGCGACGGCGCGCAGGAGCGTGGTCTTGCCGCAGCCCGACGGTCCGATGAAGGAGACGAACTCGCCTCGCGCGACCTTCAGGCTGACGTCGCTGAGCGCCTCGACCGGACCATCGCCGGTGTCGAAGCGCAGTGAAACCCCGCTGATCTCGATCGCAGCGTCCGCGGCCGGCGCCTTGCCGCCGTCGTCCGGTTTGAGTTTGGGGGCCGCCGCTACATCCATCGCCGATCCGCGCCCTCAGCGTTGAACGCCCGCCACCGCAGTGAATTCCTTATAACGCTTGAGCGCGCGCGCGTCCGGGGCGAACGGCTGCCGCTTGATGAAGCGGCCGCGCCCGAGCTCGGCCTGCACCACGCCGTCGCGAAACACGACTTCGCCGCGCGATAGGGTGTAGCGCGGCAGCCCGGTCACTTTCACGCCTTCGAAGACATTGTAGTCGATGACCGAAACCTGGGATCGGGCCGAGATGGTCTTGTTGGCCTTGGGATCCCAGACGGTGATGTCGGCGTCGGCGCCCGGCAGGATCGCGCCTTTGCGCGGATAGAGATTGAGAATGCGGGCGATGTTGGTCGAGGTCACGGCGACGAACTCATTCGGAGTAAGCCGTCCTGTCTCGACGCCATAGGTCCACAGCACCGGCATGCGGTCCTCGAGTCCGCCGGTGCCGTTCGGGATCTTGGTGAAGTCGGTCAGGCCCAGCTCCTTCTGCTTGGTGGTGAAAGCGCAGTGGTCGGTCGCCACCACCTGCAGCGAACCGGCGCGCAAGCCGTTCCAGAGATCGTCCTGATGGATCTTGTCGCGGAACGGCGGCGACATCACCCGGCGCGCCGCATGCTTCCAGTCTTTGTCGTAATATTCGCTTTCGTCGAGCACCAGATGCTGGATCAAAGGTTCGCCATAGACGCGCTTGCCGAGCGCCCGCGCGCGCCTTATCGCCTCGTGCGCCTGAATGCAGGAGGTGTGAACGACATAGAGCGGCACGCCGGCCTGATCGGCGAGCATGATCGCGCGATTGGCCGCTTCGCCCTCGACGTCCGGCGGACGCGACAGCGCATGGCCTTCCGGACCGGTGACGCCCTTGGCGAGATAGTGTTTCTGCAGCGCGGCGACGACCTCGCCGTTCTCGGCGTGGACGAGCGGCATCGCGCCAAGCTCGGCGCAGCGCGAAAACGAAGCGAACATCTCCTCGTCGTTGACCATCAGCGCGCCTTTGTAGGCCATGAAATGCTTGAACGTCGTCACCCCCGCCGCGACCACCTTGGCCATGTCCTTGCGCACCGAATCGTCCCAGTAGGTGATGCACATATGGTAGGAATAGTCGGCGACGGCGTCCTTGGCGCGCTTGTCCCAGTCGGCGAACGCCTCCATCAGCGGCTGATTGCGGCCCGGGATGCAGAAGTCGACGACCATCGTTGTGCCGCCGGACAGCGCCGCCTTGGTGCCGCTCTCGTAATTGTCGGCGGAATTGGCGCCCATGAACGGCATGTCGAGATGGGTGTGGGGGTCGATGCCGCCCGGGAAGATGAAGCAGCCCTTGGCGTCGAGCGTGCTGTCGCCCTTGAGGCCGTCGCCGATCGCCTTGATGGTCTCGCCTTCGACCAGCACGTCAGCCTTGTAGGTGCGGTCCGCGGCGACGACCGTTCCGCCTTCGATGACGAGCGACATGTTCCAACTCTCCTGAACTCTTGAAGGAACCCTCGCCCCGCTCGCGGGGAGAGGGCAGGGTGAGGGGCGAGGCGATCGGCCGCGGGCGTTAGACTCGCCCGGCCCCTCATCCTAGCCTTCTCCCCGCCAAGCGGGGAGAAGGGACAAGGGACTAAGAAACGATTTCGGCCTTTTCCAAAACGGCGTGCATCAGCACGTTGGCGCCTGCGGTCGACCACTCCTGCTTGATGTCCTCGCTTTCGTTGTGGCTGACGCCGTCGACGCAGGGCGTGAACACCATCGACGACGGCGCGACGCGCGCCATGTAGCAGGCGTCGTGGCCGGCGCCGGAGACGATGTCGCGATGCGAATAGCCGAAGCGCTGAGCGGCGCGCCTGACCGCGTCGACGCAGCCTTTGTCGAAGGCGACCGGCTCGTAATCGAACACCTGCTTGAGGTCATAGGTGAGGCCGATCTTGTTCGCGATCGCCTTGACCCCCTCGTGCAGTGCGGCGTCCATCGCGCTCAACGTCGCATTGTCCGGGTGCCGAACCTCGCAGGTCATGAAGACCTCGCCCGGAATGACGTTGCGCGAGTTCGGGTAGGGGTTCAGCATCCCGACCGTCGAGACGGCGAGCGGCGCCTTCGAGAGGCCGATCGCGTTGACGAGCTCGACGATCCGCGCCGCGCCAAGGAGGGCGTCCTTGCGGCGCGGCATCGGGGTCGAGCCGGCATGACTCTCGAAACCCGTAAGGCGAATTTCGTACCAGCGCTGACCCTGGCCGTGGGTGACGACGCCGACGTCGATCGCCTCGTCCTCGAGGATCGGGCCCTGCTCGATGTGGAGCTCGAAATAGGCGTGCGCGCGACGGCCGCCGACCGGCTCCTTGCCCATAAACCCGATCCGCTTGAGTTCGTCGCCAAGCGCCTTGCCCTCGGCGTCGACGCGCGAATAGGCAAATTCCTTGGTGAAGACGCCGGCGAACACGCCAGACGACACCATGGCGGGGGCGAAACGCGAGCCTTCCTCGTTGGTCCAGTTCACGACCTCAATCGGATGCCTGGTCTTGATCTTGAGATCGTTCAGGGAGCGAACGATCTCGAGCGCTCCCAGAACGCCGAGCACGCCGTCGAATTTCCCTCCGGTCGGCTGGGTGTCGAGGTGGCTGCCGACGAAGACGGGCGGCAGCGACGGCTCGACGCCCTCGCGTTTCGCGAACATGTTGCCCATCTGATCGACCTTGACC
>JBAUXQ010000292.1:0-8358 GCA_049584355.1 Roseiarcus sp.
GGACTATCCGAGAGGGAATGGCGCTATGCAGCCTGTAGGGGTGGCTGAGACTGAGCACGAGGCCGGAAAAAACGTCGTTGAGGCTGCTCTGAAGGGCCAGGCCCAGGACGATGGCGATTGCCCCGGAAGTCGCCAGGAGGCCCTGGATGGGAAGATCAAAGACATAAGCGATGATCGCAAAGGCCGCGGCCAGGTAGATCAGCGCGGAAAGGATATCCTGAATCAACTGGCCTTCGCGCGGCCGGCCTTCGAGGATCACGACCGTCCGAACCAGGGCGACGAAGAACCATGCCGCCCACAGCCACCAGGCGACCTTCAGCGTTCCCGCAATCAGGTCGCGATAAGGGGTGCCGGTGATCTGCAAGGGCCGATAGGGAACGATCCCATCATGCAACAGCAGCAAGGTGAGCAGGGCGAGGAATATTATCCGCGCAACGGCGCGCCACATCGGCTGCTGCTTGAACAGCATTCGACTGATGAGGGCCCCAGCCAAGATCAGCGCGAAGCCGCCGACGAGCGGATCGTGTGCAATCATGTTGAGGGTAGCGGTCAGGTCTGATGTCATTAGCGGTTTGACTGCGGGTCCTTGGCGATGGTCGTCCGTCCGACGATTGGCCGGTCCGAGATGATGGAGCCGCTTTTAGAGCGGGACTCGCTTTGACGGAACCCGACGTCGTGCCCAGGCGCCAACCAAACGGCGACGCGGTCAGCCTAGACGCGGCTGTGTTGTCGACGGGCAGGGGGCCCGTGCGGCGTCCTGACGTCGGCGAGCGCTTCGGGCGGCGCCTCCCATCCAAAAACACTGCGGCCGCCCAAGGAATGCGAGAGCCGCCGCTCCTCGGCGACCAGATCCGCCAGGGGCGGTCCGGCCGCGCTTCTTTCGACCCGCCGGGCCTCGTCGTCGAGCCGCTTGACCGCAGCGAGGATGTCGTCCCGCCCGAGCCTGGCCTTTTGCACCGCCGCCTTCATGACGTTGATCGTCTCGTCATAGACCCTGAGCGGGACCGGGAAGGGATGGCGGTCCTTGCCGCCATGGGCGAACGAAAAGCGCGCCGGATCGGTGAAACGGTAAGGCGCGCCGTGAACGACTTCGGCCACCATCGCCAGCGCGCGCACCGTCCGCGCGCCGACGCCCGGCACGAGCAGCAATTCGGCGAAGTCGGCTGGTCCCCGATTGGCGGCCGCCGTGAAGCTCGCGTGAAGGCGCGGCGCCAGCACATCGCTCGCGCGGACGTCATGATGAGCGGGCATGACGAGATGCGGCAGAGACAGCTGGCGCGGATCGGACGAGGGCGTGCGCTTGCGAGGTTTTGCCTCGATCTCGGCCAGTTTGCGCGCCAGTCCGTCCGGACCCAAGGACTGCAGCAGCTCGAGCTGGCCGCTGCGGGAGCGATCCGCCCGACGATCCGTGAGGTTGACGATTTCGCCTTGATCGATTCCGTCGATTGCCGCGTGCGGCTCGTCAACGAAACTGTTCAATCCCTCGCTCAACCAATGATAGCGGCGAGCCGTCCTGCTCGCGTCGTTCATGCCCTGCTGGACCACCGCCCAGCGACCGTCATCGGTGACGATGAAGCCGTGCAGATAGAGGTCAAACCCATCCTGGACGGCGGCGCTGTCAACCTTCGCCACCAGCCGGCTGAGACTGGCGAGCGCCAATCCATCGAATCCCACCCGCTGACCGATCGCAACCAGTTCGTCAGGCGTCTTGCGCGAATGCTTGCCGCGGCCGCCGCAGACATGAACGCCGAGCTCGTCCGACAGCGGCTCGAGGCCGCGCTTCAGCGCGCCGATGACGCTCGTCGTGATCCCGGACGAGTGCCAGTCCATGCCCATGACCGAGCCGAACGACTGAAACCAAAAGGGATGGGCGAGGCGACGAAGGAACTCGTCGCGACCATAGTGATGGACGATCGCCTCGGCGATGACCGCGCCGAGCCGGGTCATGCGATCCGCCAGCCACAGCGGCACGCGCCCGCCATGGAGCGGCAGATCAGCGCTTCCTGCTCTATGGGCCATGCGCCGTTCTACGTCGCATTGACGATAGCCGCAACGCGCGAACCAATGGACGGCGCAAACCGAGACGCCGGTCGTCCGGCGCAACTCGACCTCGGCGTTTCAGCTCCTGCCGAAGCTTTCGTCGAAGGCGTAGCCCGCGCCGCGCACGGTGCGGATCGGGTCGCGTTCGCGGCTCTTCGATAGCCTTTTGCGCAGGCGGCCGATGTGCACGTCGACCGTGCGCTCGTCGATTTCCGCCGACCGCCCCCACACCAAGTCGAGCAACTGGGCGCGCGAGAATACCCGGCCTGGCCGTTCGAGCATATATTCCAGCAGCCGGAAGTCAGTCGGCCCGAGGTGAATGATGCGGTCGCCGCGCCGCACGAGCCGGGTGACCCGGTCCAGATCGAGGTCGCCGACGTAGAGGCGTTCGGCGATTCGCTCCGGTCGGCTGCGCCTCAGCAGCGCCCGGACCCGCGCCATCAGCTCGGGCACCGAGAACGGCTTGACGACATAGTCGTCGGCGCCGATCGCCAGCCCGCGCACCCGCTCCGCTTCTTCGCGCCGGGCGGTCACCATGATGATGGGCAATGTGCGGGTCGCCTCGCGGGCCCGCAATCGACGGCAGATCTCGATGCCCGACACGCCCGGCAGCATCCAGTCTAGGATGACGAGGTCGGGCGCATTCTCAGCGAGCCTCAACTCGGCCTCATCGCCGCGCGCCACGCTCTCGACAACATAGCCCTCGGCCTCGAGGTTATAGCCGATGAGCAACGCCAGATCCGCCTCGTCCTCGACGATGAGAACGCGCACTGCGGAGGCGCTGGCGAGATGGGCGATGTCCTCGCTCGTCCGGTTCATCAGAGGTCGCCTCCGGCGGCAATCGTGATCGTATCGCTCCCGGACAATTCCTCCGTCAGCCACTCCTGCTCCGTCAGCGCCGTGACGCCGCACGCCGAGCATTATTTCCGATTCAAACGATAGCCCGGACATGCCGAAGACGAAGGACATGCCCGGCGCCTGACGTAGCCTCCGCGCCAGAGCAGCGGCAACTAGCACAAATGGGGAGGCATACCGCTAACGCTGTTCACAATTCGTCATGAAGCCGGCGCGGTTTTTTGGAGCATGACATCGGTTTGCGTCTTTGCCGGATGCCGGCTCGACTAAGATAGTTTCAATTGCTTCACCGATGACCGCACGCTCTACTCCAAGCTAAGCTTCCTGAAACCAACGCCTCGCATCGGGCCCGATCGAATACTCGACGGTCTCAACAGAGCGGACTTCGCTTTCGGCTCATGGTCGGCACTGCTGGCGCTCCCCAATGGAGTCCGGGGCGGGAGCGACAATATTGGCGCTGACTGTCGCCACCGCCGCATAACTCGGCATTCATCTCCAATTCATTATGGAAAGCGCAGCTTGAGGATGTTCGAGAAACAAGAGTCGGAAGACTCGCTTCAAGAGGAACTACAATGCTGAATAGATTTGTCGCGATCGGCCTCGGCGCCGTCATCGCCTTGGCGCCCTTGGCCGCCGTGGCGCAAACCGAGCAGCTGGCTCAGGCCGCTCCCGCCACTCCGGCTCCCGCCGCCGCGCCCGCTAAGGCCACCGGGACACATGGGATGCAACGGCGGGCAGGGCGGCGCACCACTCGCCACCAGAGACGGGCCAGCCGCCACGGTCACCCTGCGCCCGCCGCGCCAATGGCTCCGAAGAGCTGATCCATCGGCGCGCCCTCTGGGCAGGGCGCGAATCAATGCGGTCGGTGGGGGGCTAACCTTTGCGGCCCCCCTCATACTTTGTCTGTCCCGTCGCGTTCGCCCACTCCCGCTGCGCCTGCTGACTTTACATTCAGTTTTTGACTTCCGGCATGTCGTTGCGATGGCGGCAGCCTAGTTGCAACGGTCGAACAGGCAGTCGCACATCGCCGCTTCGGCGAGCGTGGCCGAAAAATCGATCGGACGCGTTGAGTGACCTGCGGCGGCAAGTGCGGCGGAGCCTCGTCTTTCCAAATCTTTTCCGCCGGTTTGTCCCAGTGGCCCCACGCCGCGTTGGGCGCAGCTGGTTGCGCGCCCGCCGCGCGGCGGCGTCGCTTGCGGCGATCGTCGATCGCTTTAGCTCGGGCTGAAGGGCTCGCCCGGAAAGCGTCGCGCGCGCTCACAAGCACTTCGTGCTTTTGCGTTCAATACGCGTGCTCGATCGTCCTCCCACGCTTCCCCTGTTTTGGGGAACATGATAGCTCTGCGCCGTGTCGCAGCACGCGGATTGAAATCTCGGATGCCGAGCCACGCCAGCGGTCGCCCCGGCCCGATTTCCTGCCCGCGGTTCCCTCCCGGGCCGCGCGCGAAATCGCGCATTGCCTCGCAGGCGCGCGCTGGATTTGCCTGTTGAGCGCCCCGACGGGCGACGCCCCGCGCGGCCTCAAGCAGGCTACCGTCGCCCGGGCGACGCTTTTTCTCGCTTTTTGGCTCATGATCTCGGGGTGGGCGCCGGCTGATCTTCCCGTCGGCCTTGCCGCCGTGGCGGCCGCCACATGGACCAGTCTGCGCCTCCTGCCGCCGGGAGGATCGCGGGTACGGATCGTCTCGCTGGCGTCGCTTGTGGCCAGCTTTTTACGTCAGTCGATTGTTTCGGGCGCCGACGTCGCCTGGCGGGCGCTCAATCCGAAGTTGCGCCTGCGGCCGGGATTCGTGACCTGCCCATTGCGTTTGCCTCCCGGCGGCGAGCGAAGCGCATTCTGCGCGCTCTCCAGCCTGATGCCGGGGACGCTGCCTACGGGGACCGACGAACACGGGGCGCTGCTGGTTCATTGCCTCGATATCGGGCAGCCGGTTGCGGCCAATCTGGCGGCGGAAGAGCGCCTGTTCATCCGGGCAGTCGGCGGTGAGTGATTTTCTTCTCGCGACGGCGGGCGCGATCCTCTTCACCGTCGCGGTAGGTCTCGTGCGCATCTTGGGCGGACCCGGCGACGCCGACCGCATGATGGCGGCGCAGCTCATCGGCACGGGGGGAATCGCCTCGCTCCTCCTGATCGCCGCGGCGACGGGCGCACGCGGAGTCGATGATGTCGCGCTCGGGCTTGCGATCCTTGCCGCCTTCGCTTCCGCCGCCTTCGTGAACAGCGGTGCGCCCGCGGAGGAGCCGGATCCGAATCCCGCGGACGACCGATGAATCTGGCTCTCGACCTCTTCAGCATCGTCGCGATCAGCGCGGGCGTGTTTTTCTTTCTTGCCGGCACGGTGGGATTGTTGCGTTTCCCTGACACGTTGAGCCGCCTGCACGCGCTGACCAAGGCTGACAATCTCGGTCTCGGCCTCATTGTGCTCGGTCTCCTGCCGCGCGCGGAAAGCCTGCTCGCCGCTCTCATGCTCGTCGCCATCTGGGCGCTTGTTCAATTGGCCGGCGCGACCGCCGCCCAGCTCATCGGGCGGGCGGTACGGCGCAAGGGACCAGCGATATGAGCGTTCTGCAGGCGCTCGACGTCGGCCTCGCCTTCCTGGTGTTTGCGGTCGCCGCCTGGACCGTATTCGCGCCTGGGGCGTTCGCGGCCACGGTCGGCTACGTCGTCTATGGGCTGCTGCTTTCGCTCGTCTGGATTCGCCTATTCGCGGTCGATGTGGCGCTGACGGAAGCGGCGATCGGCAGCGGCGTGACGGGCGTCCTGCTCATCGGCGCCGCCGCGCGCCTGCGGGGCGCCGAGACAACCCCCGCCGAGGAAGCCCTGACCGGACTGACGCGATTGTTCGCGGCCGGTCTTTGCTTGCTTGTCGCCGCGGCGCTGGCGGCCGTCGTGCTGCTGTTGCCCGACCAAGGTCCGACACTGGCCCCGCAATCGATGGAGCGCCTGCCTGAGACCGGTCTTGGCAATCCGGTCACCGCCGTCCTGATCGCCTTCCGCTCGTTCGACACCATGCTCGAAAAGGTGGTGCTGGTTCTGGGCGTGGTCGGCGTATGGTCGCTCGCCGCCGACCGGTACTGGGGCGGCGCGCCGGGAGAGGCTCGGGCGGAACGGCCCGAGCCCACGCTGGCGTTCTTCGCCCAAATGCTGGCGCCAATCGGCATTCTCGTCGGCGTCCACGTCTTCTGGGTCGGCGCTGATGAGCCCGGCGGCGCGTTTCAGGGCGGCGCCATTCTCGCCGCGATGTGGATGATCGTCATGATGGCGAGACTGACCGAAGCGCCGCAGGCGAGCGGCTTCTGGCTACGGCTCGCGCTGATCGCCGGTCCCGCCGTGTTTCTCGCCGCCGGCGTCGCCGGCGCCGTCGTGGCGGGCGGATTCTTCGCCTATCCGCCCGGGCTCGCCAAGCCGCTGATCCTGTTCATCGAGACCTTCATGACGTTCACCATCGCCGTCACCCTGCCGATGTTGGTGGCGGGTCCGCCGCGTCGCGAGCGCCGGCGATGAGCTCGGCGACGCTAGCCGGGCTGGTCGGGGCAGCGCTTGTCGGTCTTGGCCTCTATGGCGTGATCGCCGATCCGCAGCCGCTACGCAAGATTCTCGCGTTCAATCTGATCGGCAGCGGCGTTTTCCTTGTGTTCGGCATCGTCGCAAGGAAAGGCGCGGCGGCGGGACTGTCCGCCGATCCGGTTCCGCAGGCGATGGTGATCACCGGGATTGTCGTCGCTTTCGCGGCCAGCGCGCTCGCGGTCGCATTGACGCTGCGCCTGTTCGAGGAGACCGGCCGCGCGACGCTGCGTCCCGATGCTGGGAACAAACCTCCCGACGACGGAGCAGACGCCGAATGACCGAGGGCGCCTCCGCCTTCGCGGCGACAGCGGGCGGGAGTCTGCTGGCGCTGCCGATCCTCGTTCCGGCCGCCGGCGTGCTGCTGTCGTTTCTGCTCGGCGGCCGGCAGGCTGAACGGATCGCGCTCGCACTCATGCCGGTGCAATTCGCCTTTGCCGTTGCGATCGCCAGCCTGATTTGGCGCTCCGGCCAACCGCTCGTCTATCTCCTCGGCGGCTATGCGCCGCCGCTCGGCATCGCGCTCAGGGCCGACGGATTTTCAGCGGTGATGCTGGTGACAGCTTCGCTGATCATGCCTGCCGCCGGGCTTTACGCCCGGACCAATTTCGCGACGCCGAACGATGGGACGGAGAGGCGGGCGCCGCTGGTCTTCTGGGCTCTGTTGCAGGCGATCCAGGCGGCGTTGAGCCTGATCTTTCTCGGCGGGGACCTGTTCAATCTCTATGTCGCGCTCGAGCTTCTAACCTTCGCCGCAGTGCCCTTGGTCTGTCTCGACGGCCGTCCGGAAACGTTGGCCGCAGCGCTGCGCTATCTGATGTTCGCGCTGTTCGGCGCGCTATTCTATCTGCTTGGCGTGGCGTTGCTCTACGGGGCCTACGGCACGCTCGACATCGTCCTCCTGTCTCGCCAAATCCGCGCCGAGCCGGCGGTATGGCTCGCGGCCGGCTTGATGACCGCCGGACTCTTGGCGAAGACCGCGCTGTTTCCGCTCCACCTTTGGCTGCCCCCGGCGCACGCCAACGCGCCCGCCGCGGCGAGCGCCGTGCTTTCGGGACTGGTGGTCAAGGGGTCGTTCTTTCTCATTGTGCGGCTCTGGTTCAGTGTCCTCCCGGCGCTGCCCAACGCGGTTCCGGGAGCCATTCTCGCCGCGCTCGGTTCGGCGGCGATCCTCGCCGGCAGCGCGCTCGCCTTGCGCCAGGAGCGCCTGAAACTGTTGATCGCCTACTCGACGGTGGCCCAGATCGGCTATCTCTTCCTGATGTTTCCGCTCGCCTCCGGCGCTTGGGCGGCGGACGCGTTCAGCGGCGGCGTCATGCAGGCTTTGTCGCACGCCTTCGCCAAGGCGGCGATGTTCCTCTCCGCCGGCCTGATCGCGGAATCCCTCGGCCATGACCGGATCGCCGGTCTCGGCGGCGCCGGCCGCGCGATGCCAGTCACGTTCCTGGCGCTCGGTCTCGGCGGGCTGTCGCTCATGGGGCTGCCGCCGAGCGGCGGCTTCGCGGCCAAGTGGCTCTTGATGAAGGCCTCGATCGAGGCCGGTCAATGGGTGTGGGCGGTCGTGATGCTGGCTGGCGGACTGCTCGCCGGCGGCTATCTCTACCGGGTGCTCGCGCCCGCGCTTTCGGGGAGTCGCCCGCAATTGAAATCGCCGCCTCGCCGCAGTCGCGAAAGCGTCGCCCTGGCGCTGGCGCTCGCCGCGGTGCTGCTCGCCTATGCGCCGCCGACGTTCTTCGCCTTTTTGCAGATCGGCCGTCCGGCCGCCGGCGCCGCGCTGCGATGAGCGCGTTGGCGCAGGCGTTCGGCCCCGACCTCTTGGTCGCGGCATTGGCCGCGCCGCTCGCCGTCCTCGCAGCGTCCTTGTCGCTCAGGATGCGCGGCCTCGCGTGGGCGATGGC
>JBAUXQ010000293.1:0-2711 GCA_049584355.1 Roseiarcus sp.
ATTTTCGTCTGGCAGGAGGGATCAACGACTGCCGCCGCTAAGCCCTATTGGCTCGCTAGGCCGCAGGCGCGACAGCCTCGGCGCCCCTGCGCTCACGCCGCCCTTCGAGCCAACCACCTTCGCGGCGCTGACTCGATACTCCGCGCCGAACGGCGGAAATAACGTCTATCAGCGGGCGCCTCAACAACCGCTGCAAATGCTGTTGTCGATGCGGTCGTTCTGCTGGCGCATGTAGCGGTCGAACGGCGTATCACCCGACGACTGCGGAACGCCGGGCCGCGGGACAGTCTCGCCGGTCGAAGCCAAATAATCCTGGTCGAGCAGATGCCCCGGCGCGGGCTTGCTGAGTTCAGGAGCAACGTATCCGCCGTCGCTCTCCATTGACCGCAAAGGCGGCGAATGGCGCGATAAAGATGACGGCTGTGAGCAACAGTTTTACCATTGTGTCCTCCTGCCCCTTCGGCGCCGAACGACGTCTTCGAAATCGGAGCGGCGGATGCGAATAGGGCGCAGCTCAGGATCAGAGAACTGAACCCATTCGCGCGCCGCCTCTCGGTTCCAGAGCCAGGCGCTGATTTTCTCCGAGATCATTTTGAGGGCGATCATTTCGACTCCTTTTGCGGCGCGTCGAGGCGTTCGCTTGGCTGTACACTCGTGGCGGGCTCGCACAGGGACACCGGGCGCTCGGCAAAGGTCTCCGCGAAGGCTTGCTCAAGCAGGTCTTCATTGCCCGTGTTCCAGAACTCATAAGAGGCGCGGACAGCCTTCGCCCTCGCATTTTCGCGGATGCCGTCGGGCGTACGAGGAGGGAATTTATTTGGCATGGCAGCGCTCCTGGTCCCTCGTCCCCAGCGTCCCGTCGTCGAGCCTGTCGCCGTCCATCGATGCGCGTTCCGGTCGACTTAGGCGGCCCGCTGAACAGGCGGAGCCATGAATTCCGGACCGACGGCGTTCACGATCGTTTCTGAAACGATCCGGTCGATCTCGGCCATGGCGGACGCGTCGATATGCCAGCCCGAGAGGCCCGAGATCGGGGCGAGTTGGTCGGGCCTGCGCGCCCCCCAGAGCGCGATCGTCGAGTCCTGCCGGTCGAGAACCCAACGCAAAGCAAGATGGATGACGCGCTTTCCGTAATTGGCCTGGGCGAACCGATCGAGCCTCTCGACCGCCCGAAGGTATTGCTCAAATCGAGGCGCGCTGAACTTTGGGTCGACCTGTCGCAGGTCATCGCCGGCGAACTTTGTTTGCGCTGTCATGCGGCCTGAGAGGAGACCCCTGCACAACGACCCGTAAGCGAGCGTGGCAATGCTCTTGTCGCCAGTGTATGGAAGGACGTCCGCTTCGATCGCGCGTTCAAACAGGTTGTAGGGCGACTGCACCGTTTGCACCGGAGCCACCTTGCGGAAGGCTTCGATCTGCGCCGGACTGAAATTGCTGACGCCGATGTACCGGATCTTGCCGGCGCGTCGCAATTCCGCCATCGCCGCCGCGGTCTCCTCGATCGGCACGTTGGGATCGGGCCAATGCACCTGATAGAGGTCGATGACGTCGGTGCGGAGACGTCTCAGAGAATCGTCAATTTCTTTGTGAATGCGTCTCTTGCTGGCGTCGCGGAATGGCTGGCCGTCCTTCCAGTCAAGACCGACCTTGGTGGCGATGACGGCGCGCTGACGCCGTCCGCCCTCGGCCAGCGCGTTGCCCACGATCTCCTCCGAGCGGCCGAAGCCGTAGGCTGGCGCGGTATCGATCAGCGTGACGCCACGATCGACCGCCTCGTGGATGACGCCGATCGCCGCCGTTTCGTCAGTTCCGCCCCACATCCATCCGCCGATCGCCCATGTGCCGAGGCCGATGCGCGAAACCTCGAAGGGCGTGACGAGATGTTCGATCTCGGCGCTCTCGTGCTTGATCCGTGAGCTTGCAATATCCGGAAGTGCGGCCGTGTCGGTCATGAACTTTCTCTGGAAGATGGCGATGTGACGATAGTGGTGAGACTAAAGCCCGCCGCGGCAGCCCGGCCATTCCACTTGGGTTCTGGCAGACGGCGCGTAGGTCTGTGGCAACCAAACCTTAGGTTTGAAGTCGTCAGACCAACGTTTAGAATTGCGACGGATGGGTCGATCGTTCGCGCATGGCATCGGTGCGACGGATGTCATTGACTGGACGGCGAAGGCGACCCTCGCCGCCCCCCGTCATCAGGCAAAGCGAATCCAATCGCGGAGCATCGATGCGCCCTGCACGATTCAAGCTCAAGCTGCGAGATCTGAAGGACGCGCCTTGTCGCTCGAGGCGCCAATCGCCGATGGGACGCTGGCGGAAATCCGCCTGGAACCGGCAGGAACTAAAGCTAACCAGACGTTCGCGGCATGGATTTCGTTGGCCGGTGCAATTCAAGGGCTTCGCCGGCCCTGACGAGGTCCGCCAACGATCGCACAGTCATCTTCCTCATAATGTGACCACGGTGAATCTTGACGGTGATTTCACTCAGCCCGAGTTCTCCCGCCACCTGTTTGTTCATCAGCCCAGCGGTCACAAGCGCCATGATCTCCCGTTCGCGCGGCGTGAGCGACTCGAAACGCTCGCGCAGTTCGGCAAGCGCCTTGT
Organism: Roseiarcus sp.; assembly: GCA_049584355.1. Classification (GTDB taxonomy): domain Bacteria; phylum Pseudomonadota; class Alphaproteobacteria; order Rhizobiales; family Beijerinckiaceae; genus Roseiarcus. Next base: position 2,605 of record JBAUXQ010000293.1, read on the forward strand.
CGCTATCCCGTCGCTTGCGGTCCCGTTCGATCGCCTGCCCGACGGCATCGAGCATATCCTGATCGCGGAACGGCTTCGTCAGGAAATCGACAGCCCCTCCCTTCATG
>JBAUXQ010000294.1:0-2872 GCA_049584355.1 Roseiarcus sp.
GGCTGGCGGATCGCGCCGCTCGGCGGTGAGCGGCGCGAAAGCGAGATCGTCCTGCTCGGCCCCGCCGAGGCGCCGATCGCCGTCCTGCGTAAGCGCCACCGGTTCCGCCTGGCCGCCAAGGCGCCTCGGTCGGCCGACCTGCAGGGGTTCCTGCGCGCGATGCTGGCGGCCACGCCCCAGCCGCGCGGCGGGGTGAAGGTCGCAATCGACATTGACCCGCAGAGCTTCCTTTAGCCGAAACCCGGCGTGTTCAGGAATTTACGCTATGAAGGTGCAATTTCAGACGGTCGATGTCTTCACCGATCGACAGTTCGGGGGCAACCCGCTGGCCGTAATTCCCGATGCACGACGTCTTTCTGACGCCCAAATGCAAGCCATCGCCAATGAGTTCAACCTTGCCGAGACGACGTTTGTCTTGCCTCCGAGCGATTCAGCTAACACGGCCAGGGTGCGCATTTTTACGCCCCGCGCCGAGATGCCTTTCGCGGGCCATCCAAACGTTGGCACGGCGTTCGTCTTGGCGCGTCATGACTCGGTTTGCGGCGTTAGTATCAACCGCCGGAACATGACGTTCGAGGAAATAGCCGGACTTGTCCGAATGACGATCGACACTGACGATGATCTTGCCACCGGAGCTGCTTTGGCCGCGCCCCAGCAACTTCAGATCGCTCGCGACGTCGACGCCGGGATGATCGCACAAGCCTGCTCGCTTGACCTCTCGGATATTGAGACGCGGCGGCATCCGCCATGCCTAGCGAGTTGCGGCGCGCCATTCGTTATCGCCGAGGTGCGTCATCGAGACGCGCTTCGGCGAGCGCAACCACGCACGGATGTCTTCCTCACTCATTTGCCACGCGACGAGGCGACCGGAATTCATCTTTATGTCGAGGACGCGGAAGAGGGCGCAGACTTTCAGTCAAGAATGTTTGCGCCGCTGCATGGCGTCTTCGAAGACCCTGCGACCGGCAGCGCGAATGTCGCGCTGATCGGACTCCTTGCTCATTTGCGACACGAATCGTCGTTGCGGCTGGAAGCCGCCATTGGTCAAGGCATCGATTTGGGACGACCGAGCCTGATGCGGGCTGTTGCGGAAAAGGTTGCCGGCGCAGTCATCCGGACTTCGATTGGCGGCGGCTGCAAGCTGGTGATGTCCGGTTGGATCGATCTGGAATAGGGCTTTCTGGCTGAGTCTCCGCCCTGCCCGTTTGTCAGGGAACCTCCATCCCGTCCTCGAAACGCGTGTGCGCCGAGCGCATGGTCACCAATTCCTCGGCGGCGGTCGGGTGCACGGCGACGGTTGCGTCGAAGTCGGCCTTGGTCGCGCCCATCGTCATCGCCACCGCGACCAATTGGATCATCTCGCCCGCGTCATGCGCCAGAATATGCGCGCCCACGATGCGCTCGGTCGCGCCGTCGACGATCAGCTTCATGATCGCGCGGTCCGGCGCGCCCGACACGGTCGCCTTCAGCGGCCGGAAATCGGTCTTGTAGACGTGGACGCTTGAGAACCGCTTCGTAGCTTCCCTCTCGGTCAATCCAACCACGCCCAGTTCGGGCGTGGCGAATACGGTGCTCGCGATCGTGTCGTAGCGGATCGGCGGCGCGCCGGGGCCGAAAAGCCGGTCGGCCAGCGCATGCCCCTCGCGAATGGCGACTGGGGTGAGATCGACCCGATGGGTGGCGTCGCCGATGGCGTGGATCGATGGCACATTGCTGGTCAGATTGTCGTCGACCCTGACCGCGCAATGCGCGGGGCTGAGGTCAACGCCAGCGGGCTCGAGGCCGATCCCCTTCGTGTTGGGCAATCGCCCGGTCGCCATCAAGACCTGATCGGCTTCGACGACGGCGCCCTCCGACATGCGCACGCTGAGCGAGCCGTCGCGCCGCTTCTCGATCCGCGTCGGCATTGAGCCGAACCGAAAAACGACTCCGGCCTTCGCCATCGCATCGCGCAGCCCAATGCGCATGTCGTCGTCGAAGTGGCGCAGAATGTTGGGCGCGCGCATGACCTGGGTGACCTCGGCGCCGAGCCGCTGGAAGAGCGCCGCGAACTCGACCGCGATATAGCCGCCCCCGACCACGAGCAGCCGGCGCGGAAAGATCGGCAGGTCGAAGATTTCGTTCGAGGTGATCGCGTGCTCGATCCCCTCGACGCCTTCAGGCATCGTCGGGCGCGACCCGCAGGCGATGAGGATATGGCGGGCGGAGACCTCCCGCCCGTCGGCAAGCCTGACCCGGTGCGGGTCGACAACGATCGCCCGCTGCTCGACCAGCTTGGCGCCCGACCGCTCGAGATTGGCGCGGTAGGCGTCGGAGAGCCGGCTGATCTCCTTGTCCTTGGCCGCGACGAGGGTCGGCCAGTCGAAGGCGGGCTCGCCGACACTCCAGCCGAACGCCGTCGCGTCGCGGAAGTCGTCGGCGAAGCGGCTGGCGTAGACGTAAAGCTTCTTCGGAATACAACCGCGGATGACGCACGTGCCGCCGATCCGGCTTTCCTCGGCGACCAGCGTCTTGGCCCCATGAAGGGCGGCGATGCGCGCCGCCCTCACGCCGCCCGATCCTGCGCCGATGACAAAAAAATCGACGTCGAAAGCCATGGTTGACGCTCTCCGCCGCGCGACGTCTATCCTAGAACTCGACGCCCTTCTTCTTCATTTCCTGACGCGCGCGCACAACGATGTCGGTCGACAGCTGGTCGCGCCAGGGCGTGGTGATATTGGCGAGCCGCTGCAAAAAAACCGGGGTGACCGAGACGTATTTCTTGCCCGATGGACTATCGAAGAACGCGGCGACGTCGGTAAGCTCCTGCTCGGACATTTCCGACGCGAGCAGCGTCGCCGCCTCGTCGTATGTCTGCCGCGCCGTCGCGTCG
>JBAUXQ010000295.1:0-5581 GCA_049584355.1 Roseiarcus sp.
GGCCGCTGCAAGCTGAATCGCATCGGCCGCCCGCAGCGGATGAACGCGAAGAAACCGCACGGCGTTTTCGCGCACGATCTCGCTCGGCTCGATCTCGTGCCACCCCTCGGCGAGCTGCTTCAACCGATCGAAAGCAAGCTCCGCGCCGCTCCTGTCGAGGTGACCGGCCCGCTCCAGGCGGGCCACTGCCGACGCGCACTCCACTTGCGACCCCCACCACGCCAGCATGTCCGAATCTCGCCTGGCCAGCGCCTGCAGGGGTCGCGTCGTGGTCTCGGCGACCAGCAGCGGCACGATCGCCGAGGCGTCCCAGAATTTCACCGCCCTTCCCGCCGCTCGTTGATGAGCAATTCGACGGCCGACGCATTGGCGCGCGGCGGAGAAGCGCTGAATAGAGCCGCGGGCGGACCGGCCCGGCGCGGCCGAAGCACGCCGTCGCGGACCAGCCGCGACAATCGCCCATCTTGGCCGCCGTCCTCGCGCCCGGCGACGGGCTCCAGTCGCGCGACCGGTCGCCCCCGATCGACGATCAACACCGGGGAGCCGCCCCTCAGGCCGTCGATCAAGGCGCTGAGGTTGTTCTTGGTCTCGGTTATGCTGGCTTTTTTCATCGAGCCTAAATAGCTCTGATAGAGACGCCATTCAAGGCCGTTCCCTCTCCCGGCTCCGCGCCCGGCCTCGGCGGCGGCGAGCCCGGCCTCAAAGGGCCGCCCGGCGGCGCTCCGCGCACGCTTGATCCTCGTCGACGCCGTCGCCAAGGGCGCTCATGATCGCCCGTGGCGGCGAGCAAAATGCTAAGCTAAGGAAGGCCGAAAGGCGTCTCGTCCAGCGCGCCTCGAGGACATCATGACCGATATTTCCCTGCGCTTCGAGCCGCCGTTCGCCCGCATCGTTCTCAACCGCCCGGAGCGCCGCAACGCGATCACTCGGGCGATGTGGCGGGCGCTCCCGGCGATCCGCACGGCGATCGAGGCGCGCGAGGACGTGCTGGTCGCGCTCGTCGAGGGCGAGGGCGCCCATTTCAGCGCCGGCGCCGACATTTCCGAATTCGACGAGGTTTACCGCGACGCCGCGGCGACGCGCGACTATGGCGACGCGGTGCAGGACGGCCTCAGGGCGCTGATGGATCTCGATCGCCCGACCATCGCCGTGATCCGCGGCGTCGCGGTCGGGGGCGGGCTTGGCCTCGCGCTCGCCTGCGATCTGAGATTCTGCGCCGCCGACGCGCACCTTGCGATCACTCCGGCCAGGCTCGGCCTCGTCTACGGCCATGCCGAGACCCGCCGGCTGGTCGAGCTGGTCGGCCCGTCGCGGGCCAAGGATCTCCTGTTCACCGGGCGGCGGATCGAAACCGAGGAGGCGCTGGCGATCGGGCTCATCGACCGGAGGATCGAGACCGCGCTCGAGGAGACCGTGCTCGGCTATGCGCGGGGCTTGGCCGAACTCAGCCAGGTCTCGATCCGCGGCGGCAAACGCGCCGTCGATGCGATCGCCGCCGGCATGAGCCAAGAGACGCCTTGGTTCCGCGCGATCGCCGAGGCCGCCGCGCTGGGACCGGATTTCGCCGAAGGGCGGGCGGCCTTCGCGGCCAAACGGGCGGCGAAATTCGTGTTCCGTGGGCCGACCGCGCCGCTGGCCCGCGGCTAGCGCTCGACTTTGTCGGCGCCATCGCCGGCCGCGGCGGATTGCTGACGGCGCCGGCCATCCGTTTGCGGGATCCGTCTCCAAGATGCCAAGATCGGGGCATGCCGAATGACGTGAAGCCGCTGCGGGAAGCTCCGGCGTATGTCGATCCAATAAGCGGGCAGAGGTATCCGATCTCGGAACCGCGGTGGTGTTCCGACACCGGCGCCCCGCTCATGATCACGCAGTTGCCGGGACTCGCGCGCAACATGATCGATACGGCGAAGCGATCGCTGTGGCGCTACGCGGCCGCCCTACCGGTTTACATTCCCGATCCGATCACGATGGGAGAGGGTTGCACGCCCCTCGTCTCCTGCAGATGGGCGGGCGTTCCTGCCCGGCTCAAGCTCGAGTGGTTTTCCCCCACCGGGAGCTTCAAGGACCGGGGCGCCTCCGTGATGGTCTCGATCCTGCGTAGCCAGGGCGTCACCAGACTTCTAGAGGACAGCTCCGGAAACGGCGGGGCGGCGATCGCAGCTTATGCGGCCGCCGGCGGCATTGCGGCGAAGATTCTGGTCCCTGCCCACACACCGAATGACAAGACGGTGCAGATGCGCAGCTACGGCGCCGAGGTCGAGTTGATACCTGGAACTCGTCAAGAAACCAGCGACGCGGCGGCGCGCCAGGCCGCCAGTATTTTCTACGCCGGCCACAACTGGCAGCCGTTCTTCCTCCAGGGCGCCAAGACGTTGGCCTATGAGCTTTGGGAAGATCTGGGCTTTAAGGAGCCTGACAATCTCATCATTCCGACCGGCGCGGGCAGCAACATTCTTGGCTGCGATATTGGCTTCAGCGAGCTTCTATGCCGCGGCGAGATCGCGACTCGGCCCCGGCTGTTCGCTGCGCAGCCGGAGAATTGCGCGCCGCTTGACGCAAGCTTCAAGGCCGGGTCCAGCGATCTTGCGCCAGTTGAGGTCCGTCCGACAATCGCGGACGGCGCGTCGATCGCGAAGCCTGTGCGGGCTCGCGAAGTCCTGGCCGCCCTGCGGCGTTCCGGCGGCGCGACCGTCACAGTTTCGGAAGTTGAGATCGAAGAAGCTCTGCTCGAACTGGGCCGGATCGGCCTCTATGTGGAGCCGACCTCCGCCATCGCCGCCGCCGCGTTCACCAGACTGCTGGAACGCGGCGTCATTCAACCCGGTGAGACGACCGTGCTTGTGCTGACTGGCGCTGGTCTGAAAGCGACACGGCGAATCGGCGAACTCATGGGCGCCCTTCCGACCCGGTAAAAGCGGCCGCATCGCGTCTGGCTCGTCCGCCGTGATTTGCAAGCCGGGCCCGTCTATGAAGATGCAACAGCGTCGGCTGAATGTTCCGCGCGTGCGCGAACTTCGTCTTTTGTCCGCCGGTCACTGTTTATCGCTCTGTCCATGGCGGCTCTGATCTTGTGAGCCATCTTCGCGACGTATGGACCCTTCATGATCGTTGCGTGATCGCAAGGAAGCTGTTCAATTTTCAGCCCCCGCCCAACAAGCCTCTTCCACTCCATTTCGGATGATTGATGGAACCCATAGGGTAAAACTAAGTTCTCCGCAGCCTTGAAAAAGATGACTTTTCCTGAATATCTCGATGGGCGATAGGCTCTCATGACCGTATAAATCGTTTCAACGTCAAAGGAATCGGGGCGATAATAAGTAGAACCGTAACGCCACTTCCTAAGCGTTAACTGAGCATTATACTTCAGCGATTTTCCAGTCAATCTTGTTTTGACTTTGTATTTCAGCTTCTCGAAGAATTTCGAAGGTGGGTATGAGATTATTTTGACGGCACGGTCGCCGAACGAATGTTTAAGCGCTAGCGGCAGGAGGGTATCCACCAAAGCGACCAGTTCAACGGCCTCCCCGCTGGCGGTCAATTGCTGAGCCATCTCATACGCGACCAGGCCACCCCAGGAATAACCGATGAGGAAGTAAGGACCGCTTGGTTGAACTGCCCGGAGCTCCTCGATGTAGTGAGCGGCCAGGGCCTCAATCATCGGCAGTTGCAGTATGCTCCCTGACGGCGACCCAACTCCGAAACGGAGATTATAAATTGGCTGATCGGCGCCCATAAGCTCAAAAAATTCCACGCCGATGACTTCAATGCAAAATAAAGGCGGTCTGGAACCCTCTCGCTGGATCGGAACCAACGAAAACCACTTGGATGGCGCGCTTTGGCTTTGGAGCGCTTCAGCCAGCGCGGCAATGGTTGGTGAATGGAATACGGTAGATAATGGCAGATTGGTGTTAAAAATCGCGCCGGTTCTCGACAGCAAACGAACCGCGAGCAGCGAGTGGCCGCCGAGCTCGAAGAAGTTGTCGCGCCGTCCGACCCGCTCGAGCTTGAGCACATCGGCCCAGATAAGGGCCAGGCGCTCTTCGATCTCGCCGACCGGCGGCTCATAGCCTTGGGCGGCGAAGGCGCTGCTGTCAGGCGCCGGAAGCGCCTGGCGGTCGAGCTTGCCGTTGGCGGTCAACGGCAACGCGTCGAGGGCGACATAGGCCGCCGGAACCATGTATTCGGGCAGGCTCGCCGCCAGATGCGCCCGCAGCGCCTCGGCGCCGGGCGGGGCCGCACCCGGCCGCGTTGTGGTGTAGGCCACAAGCCGCTTGTCGCCGGGCGCGTCCTCTCGCGGGAGGACGACCGCTTCGCGCACGCCCGGATGCTCGGCGAGCCGCGCCTCGATCTCGCCGGGCTCGATCCGGAACCCTCGGATCTTCACCTGGAAATCGTTGCGGCCGAGAAACTCGATCGTTCCGTCGCGACGATAACGGCCAAGGTCCCCGGTCCGGTAGAGCCGATCGCCGTCGACGAAAGGGCTGGCGATGAAGCGCTCCGCCGTCAATTCGGGGCGGTTGAGATAGCCGCGCGCGACCCCTGCCCCGCCGATATGGATCTCGCCCGCCGCGCCGATCGGGACCGGCTCGCAATGACGGTCCAGAATGTAGATTCGGGCGTTCGAGATCGGACGGCCGATGGGAATGCTCGTCGCCGACGCCGCGACCTCGCGGATTTGGCAAGTCGCGGCGAAAGTCGTCGTTTCGGTGGGGCCGTAGCCGTTGAGCAGGCGCTGCGGGGGACTCCGCTCCAAGACCCGCGCCGCAACCCGCGGATCCACGACATCGCCGCCGGTGATGAGAATGCGCAGCCGCGCGAACGGCTGAGCCAGCGCGTCCGCGTATTGATGAAAGAGCCCGGCGGTCAGCCATAGAACGCTGATCGCGTGATCCTCGAGCCAGCGCTTGAAGCGCTGAGGATCGAGCAGAGTCGCCTGGTCGACGACGACGACGGAGCCGCCGTTGATGAGCGTCGCCCACACCTCCATCGTGCTGGCGTCGAAGGCCGGGTTGGAAGCGAAGGCGACCCGGTCGGTCGGTCGGAAATCGGCGTAGCCGTTATTGAGCGCGAGCCGCCCGATCGCCCGATGCGGAGCCATCACGCCTTTGGGCTGGCCGGTCGAGCCGGAAGTGTACATGACATAGGCGATTGCTTCGCCGTCGGCCGACGGCTCCCAATCGCGCGTGTCCGGTCCGGGGAGCGTCTTCAGGTCGATGTCGACCCGCGTTACGCCAGGCATCTCGGGCGCGATCGCCCCCACGGCTGTCACAACAACCCGGGCTTCGCAGTCCGCGACCATGAACGCCTGACGTTGAGGGGGAGCGCTCCGATCGAGCGGCACATAGGCCGCGCCGCATTTGAGAATGGCCAACTGGGCGACCACGAGGTCTATCGACCGGTCGAGCGCGATTGCGGCGCGGTCGCCCGGCCGCACGTTCAGGGCCCTCAAGCGACGAGCGAGGCGGTTGGCTCCGGCGTTGAGTTCGGCGTAGGTCAGCCGCGTGTCGCCGTATACGACAGCGATCGCCTCCGGCGTCCGGGCCGCCTGCGCCTCGACGAGTTCGTGCACGCATTTGTCCCG
>JBAUXQ010000296.1:0-4184 GCA_049584355.1 Roseiarcus sp.
CAGACCTACGAGGGCGCTGCCCTGCAGACGCGGACGCTTTATGCCGGCGACAACAGGCTGACCAGGCATCGTCTGGCGCCTCTGGACATTCCGGTCGCTTCGTCGATGCGCGCCCCCGGAGAGGCCGGAGGCCTTCTGGCTCTGGAATGTGCGATCGACGAACTGGCTGAGAAGGTTGACCTCGATCCGATCGAGCTGAGGATCCGCAACGAACCGACGCAAGATCCGGAGAAGCACATCCCATATTCCAGCCGCCACCTCATCTCCTGCCTCCAGGAAGGGGCGCGGCAGTTTGGATGGGACCGCCGGAATCCGAAGCCTGGACAGTCGCGGGACGGGCCTTGGCTTGTCGGAATGGGCGTGGCGGCCGCCACGCGCGGGAACACGCTTCAATTGTCAAAGGCGAACGTACGACTCGGACCGGATGGTTCGGCCGTCGTGCGCATGGCGATGACCGACATCGGTACGGGGACTTACACCATTCTGACCCAGATCGCGGCCGAGATGCTCGGGCTGCCACCGGAACAAGTTCGAGTGGAATTGGGCGACACCAGCTTTCCGCAGGCGTCGGGGTCGGGTGGCTCCTACGGCGCCGCCAGTTCAGGCTCGGCCCTGTTCGACGCCTGCAATAATTTGAGAGCAAAACTGGCCCGGCTCGCGGGTATAGACCCGGATACGGCCCGCTTCGGCGACGGCCGGATTGAAGCCGCTGGTCAATCCAGGCAGCTCGTAGACCTCGTCGGTCCGGAAGGCATCGACGCCGACGGCGAGATCAGACCCGGCGCCACGAGCAGCGAATTCTCGCAACAATCCTATGGCGCGCATTTTGCTGAAGTCGGCGTGGATATCGACACCGGCGAGGTCCGGCTGAGACGCATGCTGGGCGTCTTTACCGCCGGCCGCGTCCTGAACGAGAAGACTGCGCGATCTCAAGCGATTGGCGGCATGATCTTCGGCATCGGCGCGGCCCTCGAAGAAGCAATGATCCTCGATCCTCGCTTCGGATGCTTCGTGAACCACGATCTCGCCGAATACCACGTTCCCGTCCATGCTGACGTGCTCAACGTGGACGCGGTTTTTCTCTCCGAGCTCGACGCAGAATCCAACCCTCTGAAAAGCAAGGGTATAGGCGAACTGGGCATCTGCGGCGCAGGCGCATCGATCGCGAACGCGATCTACAACGCCTGCGGCGTACGCGTCCGCGACTATCCCATAACCTTGGACAAGCTGATTTCCGAACTGCCGACTCAAGCGTGAGGGGGCGGTCGCAGTCGCCATGAACCCAACTTAGGTTTACGCGAAATCTCGCGCAAGCCGCCGGCTCGCCGTCGACTGCCGCTGACCGCCGACAATGAGGCGCCGAACGCCCAGATCGCGCATCCCCTCTTAAGCTGTAGGCAGGACGCCTTGCATGTCCGGATCGACATGCAACTAGGCGCCCCGGGATATCCGGCGCCTGGCGGTAGTGCGGGCGATTGTGCGCTGACCGGTAACTGCTCGATCCTCGTGCGCCTCCTCAACGGCCGAGCTGCAATACGTTCTGGTGACAAGGTCAGGCGGGACAGCTCGGAATAACGAAGACGGAAGCCGCACGGCTATATTCGACATCGGGCGCGATTCCTCCCGCTGGAACCGGCCCGACCCACTGGACATCACGGCAGGGCCGAACAGGGGCAATACCCATTTGGCTCGCACTGATAGGGTTCATTGGCGACGAGGAAGCAGTCGTCGGGATGGTAACGCATCCGATGACGCCCTCTGTAGTGCATGCTTAGTCGAGTCCCGGTCGAGGGCTCGTGCGTGCCCGCCAGAGCGGAGGGGCTTGCAAAGTGGCCAGGAGCGATGGCTAGAGGCGGCCCCTGGAATCTGCCTACGGACGGCTCGCCGAGGTGGCTGTCAAAGTCGCCGAACCCGCCCGGGTGGCTACCGTAGCCGGCGAAATGGCTACCCTCAAACCCACCGACTTGGCCACTTCCGAACCCACCGACCAGACCTCCCCCGAACCCGCCCACACGACTACCGCCAAACCCGCCGCCGGCGACGAAATCACTTCCGATCCCGCCTCCCATATGACCGCCTCCTCCGCCGTGGCCCCCGCCTCCTCCGCCCCGCGCCTCCGCGACGTTCGCCGCCGCTCCAGACAAGCCAACCGCAAGGGCAAGGACTACGATCCTGTGCAACATCGTACTCGCGGTCCGCCGCACGCGTGGGCCAGGACGCCGCCGCGCCAGCCGCCCTGAGAGCTGCAGCGTCAAATCCGCGATCGTGCCGTGAGTGGTCATGGACGTCTCCTTTTTGCAGAAGCGACGATACCGCCGCAAGAAGGAGGTAAGTTGTGGTAAGAACAAAACAAATGATACTTAAGTATACAAAAATACGCGTTTCGTGTTGTGCCGTTTTCTGTCGATGGCCTATGGGTCAGTTTCTTTAAGGAGGGGCCACCACAAAGTCTTGGTCCGAGATTGACGAGTCAGTCGGCGTCCGAATGACGACCACGCCATGGTTCGTGGCCTGATTGCAGGAGTTGCAGGCGGAGGTTAGATCGTCATAAGCCTTGGAAAACGCTACTCGGTCCTTCGACTCGATTGCGTTGTGCAAGTCCGCAAAAGGCTGAGCGGTGACGGATGAAATCATGTCTTGCAACGGAATATCGTGTTCCATCGGGTGAGCACGACCGAGGCGATCAAAGGCGCCTTTCAGATTCCCCAGTTCATAGGCGGCAAACGCCCAGTCTCCGCTCCTCGCGGCGATCCACAATCTGACGTGCCTGGGTTGAATAGTCGCTATCATAAAATCGCTGATGCTCGGAAGATAGCTCGTTGCCTCCGAGGCGGGCGAGGCGTCCGATTGCGCCGACGTCGCCTGAGTCCACACCGCCAGACAGAAGCATCCCGAGAACGCTGGAGCCAGAAGTATCCAGGATTTGATCGACCTTCGGTTTCGAGACTTTCGCATTGTAAGGCTCTCTTGATCGACCTCGAGGAGTGGGGATGTCGGGTAACTCCGGGAGGATAACGAATGGCCGCTGCGGTGGCCAACAGCGCGTCGGCGAATTGGCGCCGCGGGTGGAATAGCGACAGGTCGGTCAGGGACCGCAGACAACCGTGTCCCTTGCCTCAGCGTCATTAAAGTCACGAATGACCTGGCATCGCTCGGGCGCCGCGATTGCGGAGTTCAGGGCGCTCTTAGCCGCGGCGATCGCGGAGGCGGAGGACGGGCCGGGGTATCCGGAAGAGCTCCCGTACCCTTCAACAGTCACTGGCGCCTCGCCGACCGGCGCGCCGGTGACCGTATCCTGGGCGGCGGCTGGAGTGGCGGACAAGGCGGCGCAAACCGCGGCCGCCGACAGGAATGTCAAGACTACGCGTTTCATTTGATTATCTCCTATGATTGACCGCGAACGATCGAAATCGTGCGGCTTCCCAACAGCAGCTTTGCAGTCTTGCGTTGATGTCTGGACCGCTCTGCACGAAAGAAGCGAACCGAGATCAGTGCGCAGGTTTGCTTTCTGTCATTTCGCCCCGCGGCGTCAAAGCTCTACTGAAGATTCGGAAAGCATACTTCGGGGTGATTTGGATAAGACGATCGTAGCTTTTGCCCTCGGTATCGCTTGGAGAAACTCGCGGGGATGCTGGAGCACATCGGCATTGGACGAGATCCCCCTCGCGCGCCGCCGGGACCGTCAGAACGTCTGGGCAGCGTCGATTCTCAAGGGCGCAAGACGCGGGCCTGCAAGTCTGGGCGCAACAGAACCAAAATCCGGACAAGGAAATCAAAGCCCGGCACAACAAAATCCAAGCCTGGTGCAACAAAATCCAAGCCTGGTGCAACAAAATCCAAATCCGTCGCAACGAAATCCAAATCGCTCTTCCTTCCGTGAATCTTGGCTTCTCAACAGGTTATCGCCAATTTCGGCCCGCTTTTGCGGGGGTATGACATTTGCGTAAGCTGTCCACCCGTTCGGAATCCTCCGCCCGAGCGGTCCATGATCCGCTTTTCAGAAGTAGACCATCCATTTGCGTCTTTGGCAAGAAAAATATCGGATTTCCAGAAAATCATTTTCGTCTGGCAGGAGGGATCAACGACTGCCGCCGCTAAGCCCTATTGGCTCGCTAGGCCGCAGGCGCGACAGCCTCGGCGCCCCTGCGCTCACGCCGCCCTTCGAGCCAACCACCTTCGCGGCG
>JBAUXQ010000297.1:0-4951 GCA_049584355.1 Roseiarcus sp.
AGGGCCGCGCCTACTTAATGCGCCCGGCGGGGAAGGGAAAGGGCTCGCCTGGGTCAGGCGGTTCACATTGGTTGTGCCACACGTTCGACGAATGACACAAGCGGATTGGTGTGTCATAACGGGCGGGTGTGTGCATGGAATTCTGTCATGACCTATCATCTGAATGTCGCGCCCAACGGGCGAGTCGTTCTGCCGGCGGACGTCCGCAAGCGGCTCGGGCTGTCCGAGGGCGGCGACTTGCTGATGGAGGAGACACCCGACGGCCTTGTGCTCCGAACCGTCGCGCAGGCGGTCGCCCACGCGCAGGCGATTGCGCTTCGATATACGGCGAATAGTCCGGGAGCATCGGTGGACGCGTTTCTCGCACAACGCCGCGCCGATAGCGGCGAATGACGGAGCTCGTCCTCGACGCGTCCGCCTTGATCTCGATGCTGCGCAAGGAGCCGGGCGGAGAGGCCGTGGCGCACGTGTTGGCGGGCGCGCGAATGAGCGTGGTCAATTTCGCCGAAGTGGTCAGCCATTTCACTCACGCTGGCGTTCCTCAGGCCGAGCTCCGGGAGATGTTCGCGACGATCGGGCTCTCGCTCGTCGACGCCGACGCCGAACTCGCCTGGAGCGCTGGCCGTCTGCGCAGGACCACCGCGGAGGCCGGCCTCTCGCTTGGTGACCGATTCTGCCTTGCGCTCGGCGCCAGGGACCGACTTCCGGTCTGGACCGCGGATCGGCAATGGCGAACCATTGCCGATAAGCTGGACGTGGAGATTGTCCTCATTCGCTAGCCGACCGGTCGCGTTCATCCATGACCTCCCGGCATCACGTCATACGGAAAATCCTGTTTGGCTGGAGCGAATCTGGGACAATGGTTCGCGCCATCTCATTTCCTCGATAAACAAGGCTTAGAACCCATGCTCGACCGACCCACCACCCGCGACGGCTGGCTCGCCCGCGCCGCTGCGCTCAAAATCGAAGGGCGCGCCTTCATCGGCGGCGCATACGTCGCGGCGGCGGACGGGGCGACCTTCGCCAAGGTCTCGCCGATCGACGGCAAGGTCTTCGCTCATGTCGCCGATTGCGGCGCAGCCGATATCGACCGTGCGGTTCATTCCGCGCGGAAGTCGTTCGAGACCGGCGTTTGGCGCGACGCCGATCCGGCCAAGAAAAAGAAGATCCTCTTGCGTTTCGCCGAGCTCGTCCGCGAACATGGCGAGGAGCTGGCGCTTTTGGAGACGCTCGACGTCGGCAAGCCGATCGCCAATGCATTGGGCGTCGATGTCCCGTTCTGCGCCAATTGCATCCAGTATTATGCGGAGTTCGCCGACAAGCTCGTGGACGAGGTCGCGCCGGTCGGCCCGAACGACGTGGCGATGGTGCGGAAGGAGCCGCTCGGCGTCGTCGGCGCGATCGTGCCGTGGAACTATCCGCTCATCATCGCCGCCTGGAAGCTAGGGCCGGCGCTGGTCGCCGGCAACTCGGTCGTCCTGAAGACGGCCGAGCAGTCGCCGCTCGGCGCGCTCATGCTCGGCCGGCTGGGCAAGGAGGCGGGGCTGCCGGACGGGGTGCTCAACGTCGTTCCGGGTTTCGGCGAAAAGGTGGGGAGGCCGCTCGCGCTCCATCCCGACGTCGACATGATCGCCTTCACCGGCTCAACCGAAGTCGGCAAGCTGATGCTCGTCTACGCCGGCCAGAGCAACATGAAGCGGGTTGCGCTCGAATGCGGGGGAAAATCGCCCCATGTGGTGATGCCGGACGCCGATCTCGACGCCGCCGCGTCGGCGATCGCCTGGGGCATCTATTACAATCAGGGCGAGACCTGCCATGCGGGCTCGCGGGTGCTGGCCCACGCCTCGATCCGCGAGGCGTTGGTCGAGAAGATCGCCGCGGTGCAGAAGGCTGAAATCCCGCTCGGCCATCCTTTCGACGCCGGCGCGCAGCTCGGCGCCCTGATCGAGGAGCGCCACATGGAGCGGGTGCTCGGCTATATCGGCCTCGGGGTGAGCGAGGGCGCCCGGATCGCTCACGGCGGAAAACGGGCTTTGGCCGAGACCGGTGGATTCTATGTCGAGCCGACCATTCTCGACGGCGCGAGCAACGCCATGCGGATTGCGCAAGAGGAGATCTTCGGGCCGGTCGTCGTGGTCATCCCGTTCGCGTCCGAGGCGGAGGCGGTCAGGCTCGCCAACGACACGATCTATGGACTCGCGGCCGCGGTGTGGACGCGCGACATGAACGCCGCCCACCGGCTTTCGCGCGCCATTCGCGCCGGAACCGTCTGGGTCAACACTTACGATCGTTCATCGCTGGCGACGCCGTTCGGCGGCTTCAAGCAATCGGGCTTCGGCCGCGACCGCTCGCCGCATGCGATCGACAAGTACATGGACTTCAAGACGATCTGGACCGCATACAAGTAGGGCCGGCCGAGGCGCAATCCTGGCCAGCCGGCGGAGGCCAGCGAGCGATGGACGAGCGAATCTGGGAGGGACTTCTCTCGTCCGCGCTCGCCATCCTCGACGATCTCGGGGCGCGAGGCTTTGGCGCGCCCGAATTTGTCGGGCGGCGGGACAGTGTTGATGATGCGTATGCATCATCGGCTCAGCAACGACATCGATCTTTTCCTGCACGACGCTCAATGGCTCGCTCGGCTGACGCCGAGGCTTAACGACTTGGCTGCTGAGATGGCGCGCGACTACTCAGAACAGGCCAACTCCGTTAAACTTGTTCTTGCACAAGGCGACATCGACTTCGTTGTTGCGGGAAGCGTCACCGGAGTTGAGCCCACCGAAACGCTCGACTTTGGCGGCCGCAATGTCATGCTGGAGGCGACGGAGGAAATCCTGGCGAAGAAGCTCTTTTTTCGTGCGGCGCTGCTCAAACCGCGGGACGTGTTCGACCTCGTTGCAGCGCACGAGAGTTTTCCTGATGCGGCCGCACGCGCGATCGACGCCGCCGCGCCGAGACGCGACCTTCAGCTGACGCGACTGCGTGAGATGGCGCTGGCGCCCGAATCGGTTCTAAGGTCGGATATCCTGCCGCTGCGGGACTTCGCGCGGGTCGTTCCATCCATGATTGCGTCCGCGATCGATATGATCGAGCGTCAAGGGAGAGCAAAGCAATGAAGAGCGCCGAAGGACGCGAGTTCGATCCGTTCGCGATGGCCCTCTCGGCGATCGAAAACGCCAGTACGATCCCGGTCTCCCGAACGGATTTGCCGGCTTTGCTGAAGACGGGGGAAGGCGAGCCATCGCACCTTAGGGCGCTGTTTGGCGACGTCGATTTCAACACGCTGCGGCGCATGGCGAACATCCTGAATATCGACGGTGAGACGCTGGCGCGCGCCTATCGCGCCGCGCGCCGGAGAACCGCGGCGGCCAATCCTGAGCTCGACGAATTCGCGGCCGAGTTCGATCTTTGGCGTTCCTGACTGTCGGGGGATTCGGCCTTGCCGATCCCATCGTTCCGCCCGCCCGCGCCCCGGAGGCGATTGTTGCCGGCGTCGAGATCACCCGCCGTCGGCTGCGTTTCGATCCGCCGTTTTACGCCGGTTGGGACACCAAGCCGCGCGCGTTCTGGGATGCGGCGATCGTCCGGTCCATACGATCTCGGGGCGGCCGGCTACGGCTCGGGCGATATGATGCTGGATTCATCCGGCATGATCATATTGTCCGACCGGCCCGGAATGGGTTATGAACGAAAGATTGACGCGCTGGCATCGACACGGGTGATATGAGTGCGCCGCGCGCGGAGGAGGAATGGATCGTAAGTGGTTGCCGCTCAACGCGCTCAGAGCGTTCGAGGCGGCCGGGCAACATCTCAGCTTCACCGCCGCCGCCAATAGCCTGACGGTCGCGCAGAGCGCGGTCAGCCGCCACGTGATCGTGCTCGAGAACTTTCTCGGCGTCGCCCTGTTCGAACGTCGCCCGCAACAGCTCGTGCTCACCGAGGCCGGGCGGCACATCCTCCCCGTCGTGTCGAAGTCGTTCGATCGGATCGACCAGGCGCTGGGCGAGGTGATCAAGGAAAAGGGCCGGCCGAAGCGGGTGCTCAAGGTCGCTCTGCCGACCTCGTTCGCGCATCGCCTCGCCATTCCGATCCTGCGCGATTTCCGCGCCGAGAACGCCGGCATCTCGCTCGAAATCGTCTCCAAGCCGACCACGGGACCGGAAGTGGACGGCGACATCGACATCGCCATCGTCTATTCCGAGCCGCGGGTCACCGACGCGATTCATGATCTCCTGTGGATGGTGCGCTCGACGCTGGTGTGCAGCCCGAAGCTCATCGAGGGGATCGACGCCAGTGACCCCGGACGGCTGATTGCAGCCACCGACCTCCTGCATCTCAAGATCGACGGCCGGCCGCGCCACTTCTTCTGGGAGATGTTCGTGCGCTCGATCGGCCGGCCGGATATCGCCGTTGATCGCGGCCTGGTGTTCGACACCCAGCAGCTCGCCGCCCAATATGCGATGATGGGCGACGGGTTGGCGCTGCTCGATCCGCTCCTGTTCCACGAGGAGATCAAAGCCGGCCGGCTGGTGCGGCCATTCGATCTCTGGCTGGACGAAGGCTACGGATATTATCTCACCACCCATCCCGAGGACCTGAGCAACGAGGCGGTGGCGTTGTTCCGCTCCTGGCTCATTGCCCGGTTTTCCGCCGGCGCGGCCGCTCGTCCCCCCGAGCCGGAACCCGCCACGGCCGAGGCGCCGAAGCTACGCGCGGCGAAATAGCGGCCTTCGAGAAGCATTGACGCGAATTGGCATGCCGCAATGCCATTTTGGCGCGAGGCGGGTATAAGCAGCGCCGCTAGAACGGCGCCCGCGACCAATCGCGATCGGGGCCGAAATTAAGCGCGCCCGCGGGCGGCAAGACTCTGGGGAACATGAATGACGACCGACTCGCCGCCGCAGGATACGGGGCGCGGCGCCCGACGCCGGCGCGCGGTCGAGCGCGGCGGAGC
>JBAUXQ010000298.1:0-5398 GCA_049584355.1 Roseiarcus sp.
GCCGGATGTCGTCAAGCATGGTCGCCGAAACCTTGCCTTCCCCTCAAGCGTCCCTGCCCCAATGCGGGACTTGGCGAAGGGACCGGGGACAAACGGGGTCAGAATCAGCGACGCGGCGCTTCGCCCGATTCGGCGGGCGAAAAGCAACGGCAATCGGACGCTGGCTGAAGCCGAGTCAAATCATGGCGCCCAAAGGGTTAAGACGGCGGCGCGTCTCAATCCATCATCGCGGCCTTCAGGATGCAGACCATGGTCGCGTGCGCCGGCTTCTCGCTCCGGTTCTTGATGCGATGGGGCATATCGCAGCGGTAGCGCAGGGTCTCGCCGGCGCATACTTTCGTCGACGATCCGCCGACCTCGACCTCGAGTTCACCCTCGACTGCCGACAAACACTCGACCGAGCCGCGAAGATGGGCGGTCGATTCGAGCACGCCCCCCGGATCGGCCTGAAAATCATACCATTGCAGCCAGTCGACGGTCTTCAGCCAGCCGATCACCGCGAGCCGGCAGAGTCCGTCATCGGAGACGAAGATCGGCGTCGTCCCGCGGCGCAAATGTTCGATGAACGGCCCCTCTTCAGCGCCCTGGAGCATCGATTCGATCGATGCGTCGAGCGCATGGGCGAGCCGCCAGATGGTCGTCAGCGTCGGGTTGGTCTCGTTGCGCTCGATCTGCGAAATGATCGACTTGGCGACGCCGGACTGCTGCGACAGGTCGGCGAGCGACAGCCCGTAACCCTTGCGCAGCCTGAGCACCGCCTGCCCGAGCTGATTCGACAGCGAAGCCGCCCCGGCTTCGAGAACTTTCGCCCTGTCCTTGCCTTCAACGCCCATCGCGCGCCTCGCCTTTTGCGCGCATCATAGACGATCTCGTTCGGAATATCGAACGCTGGCGTTCGGCTTGCCGTTTACGGCCGCGTTGACAAATGTCGTTCGCGGGTCACTCTGCCTGGTACGCAAACAAACATGTCAGCGTTCGACTGGCATTTCAGAAAATCACGAGGAACCCCGGGAGATTCGTCAGAATCTGCAGAATAGTACGCCGCCAGATCCTCAATGGTCAGCGGCGAAAGATTCTGGACAACGAGACATAGGGCGCTGTTCGGCGCGAAGGAAACGACTCTGGGCTGCGCGACGTCGTCCGTCGCGTTCGGGAGGGGCTGAATGTTTCGCCAGTTGCTTACGCCGGTCGCCGACAACCTGCCGCTGTCGTTCATCGTCGCCGCGCTTCCGGTCTTGACCGTTCTCGCGCTCCTCGGCGTCCTGCGCCGGCCGGCGTGGCAATCGTCGCTGGCGGGGCTCGTGGTCGGGCTTATCATTGCGACCGCGGTCTGGGGCCTTCCAGCCTCACTTGCCTTCCATTCCATCGCCAACGGCGTCGTCTTTGCGCTTTGGCCGGTGATGTGGATCGTCGTCAATGCCCTGCTCCTCTATAACATAGCCGTCGAGTCGAGGCGGTTCGACGCCTTTCGGGCATGGATCCTCAATCATCTGCCGAACGACAGGCGAGTCGTATTGGTGGTGATCGGCTTCTGTTTCGGCGCGCTCCTGGAAGGCATCGCCGGCTTCGGCACGCCGGTTGCGATCACGTCATCGCTTCTTATCCTCGTGGGTTTTCCGGCGCTCGACGCGCTGGTGCTGGTCTTGATCTTCAATACGGCGCCGGTCGCCTTCGGCGCGCTCGGCGTGCCGGTGACAGTGCTGGGCGCGGTGACCGGATTGCCTTCGAATGTTCTCGGGTCGATGATCGGCCGTCAGTTGCCGTTGTTCGCGCTTCTGTTGCCGTTCTACGTGATGGCGCTTTACGGCGGGGCCCGCTCATTGCGGGCGTTGTGGCCCGTATTGCTGGTCGCCGGCGGCTCCTTCGCGTTCTTCCAGTTCATATCGTCGAACTTCATCAACTACGCGTTGACAGATGTTCTCGCTTCGCTGGGCTCCCTCATCGTGACGCTCGGGTTTCTGCAGGCCTGGAAACCGGCGCCGGACGCCGAATTCGCGGTGCGCGGCCAAGCTGACCTGGGCCACGTCGCGTCCGACGTCGGACCCTGGCAGGGCTGGCTTCCGTGGATTATCGTAACCGTCGTCGTCATCCTTTGGACGACGTTCAATATCCCGGCGACCGGGGCGCGGGCGATCCCCTGGCCCGGCCTCGACAAGATGATCTCGATCACGCTCTACAACGACAAGCCCTACGCCGCGGTGTGGGCGTTCCAGCCGCTCGCCACCGGCACCGCAATTCTTCTGTCGGCCATCATCACGGCGGCGATGGTCGGAATTGGCGTCTCCGAATTCTTGCGCTGCGTGCGAACGACGATCACGCAAGCATGGCTGGCGGTGCTGACCGTCTGTCTTATCGTCGCTCTCGCCTATCTCATGAACTATTCGGGGATGGCGTATACGCTTGGCCTCGGCGCGTCTTCGGTCGGACACGCGTTCGTTTTCGTCTCTCCCTTCCTGGGCTGGCTCGCCGTGTTCCTGTCCGGGAGCGACACCTCGGGCAACGCGCTGTTCGGCAACCTCCAGGTGGTCGCGGCGAGACAGCTCAATCTCGATCCGGTGCTGTTCGCCGCGACCAATTCTTCCGGCGGCGTGATGGGCAAGATGATCTCGCCTCAGAATATCGCGACGGGCGTTTCGGTCACTGACCTGCGCGGACAGGAGGGGGTCGTGTTCGCGCGCACCTTCTGGCACTCCATTGTGCTGACGCTGGCGCTAGGCGTGCTGGTCGCAATCCAGCAATTCGTCGTTCCGGGCATAATCCCGCACTGAATGGCGAAAGCGGATCACGTTCCGTGGGATTCGATAGGCCTCTTGGCGGCGCGACTTGCCAGTCGTTTTCACCCGTGTGCGTCCGCCAGCGCGGCGAGCTGACGGGGATTATCGCGGCGAATTGCGGCAGTAAAACCCAGAACTAATGCGCAATATGAGCGCATCGCATTCTCCAGGGTTTCGTTGCGACATCCAGTCGGCGCCGCCGTCCCGTTCGAAACTCGGACCGCGCCGACATTTATCGAAATACAGGCCCGCTTCAAAACGCCCCTGGGAAGGCGCCGCCGTCGATGAGAATGTTCTGGCCGGTGATGAATCCCGCGTGCGCGCCGGCGAGGAAGGCGCAGAGCGCGCCGAACTCGGCCGGATCGCCGGATCGCCCGGCCGGGATCCTCGCCTTCGATTCCGACCGCGCTTGATCCACGCTGACCCCGCGCTGCGCCGCCGTGCGGGCGAGAGCCGATTTCTGCCGGTCGGTCTCGAACGTTCCGGGCTGGATTGAATTGATGGTCACGTTGTGGCGCGCAAACAGGCGCGCCGCCGAGGCGAGAAACGCGGTTAAGCCCGCCCGCGCGCCCGACGAGACGTCGAGGCCGGCGATCGGCGCCCTGACCGAGCTCGAGGTGATGTTGATGACGCGGCCGAACTTGCGTTCCGCCATGCCCGGCGCCAGCGCCTGGACAAGCGCGATCGGGGTCAGCATGTTCGATTCGACGCCCTTGAGGATATCATCGTGGGTGATCTCAGCGAACGGCTTGAATGGCGGCCCGCCGTTGTTATTGACGAGAATGTCGGCGTCGGGGCAGGCGGCGATCAGCTCCGCGCGCGTCGCCGGATCGTCGAGGTCGCCGAGGATCTCGCGAACCTTGACGCCCGTCGCCTCGCGCAGCTCGCGCCCGGTCCGGGCCAGCGCCTCCGCATCGCGGCCATTGAGGACGATTGCGCATCCGGCTTCCGCCAACGCCCTCGCGCAGGCGCGGCCCAAGCCCTTGCTCGACGCGCACACGATCGCTTTGCGGCCGGCGATTCCGAGGTCCATTCCTCACGCTCCCCGCTCTCGACACTCCCAAGCTCGACAACTATAAACGCGTCGCGTGCGCCGCGTCATCGAAGCGACACGAGAATCTGTGCAGAGAGTTCTTGTCTGTTCGCCCCCTCGCGAGGAGGCTGCCCGTTGTCGAAGTCCCACGAGATCCACCGTTACCGGACGCTTTTCCTGTCGGATTTGCACCTGGGGACGCGCGGCTGCCAAGCCCATCTTATCCTGGATATGTTGCGCCATGTCGAGGCTGACACGATCTATCTGGTGGGCGACATCATCGACGGCTGGCGCCTCCGCTCCGGCTGGTACTGGCCGCAAACGCATAACGACGTGGTTCAGAAGCTCTTGCGCAAGGTCCGCCGCGGGGCGCGAATGGTGTTCGTTCCGGGCAACCACGACGAGTTCGCGCGTCAGTTCTTCGGCCTGACCTTCGGGGGCATCGAGATCAAGCGGCAGGCGATCCATGCTGCGGCCGACGGCAAGCGCTACCTAGTCATCCACGGCGACGAATTCGACGTGGTCGTCCGCCACTCGAAGTGGCTGGCCTTCTTCGGCGACTGGGCCTACGATTTCGCGCTGTTCGTCAACACCCATTTCAACGCCGCACGCCGGGCGCTGGGCCTGCCCTACTGGTCGTTTTCGGCCTGGGCGAAGCTCAAGGTCAAGAACGCGGTGAATTTCATCGGCTCGTTCGAGCGCGAGCTCGCAACCGAAGCCAAGAAGCGCGGCGTCGACGGCGTGGTCTGCGGCCACATCCATCACCCGATCATCCGGGAGATGGAGGGTGTGACCTACGTCAACACCGGCGACTTCGTCGAATCGTGCTCCCTGGTGGTCGAGCACTGGGATGGCCGGTTCGAGGTGCTGCACTGGAAGACTCCCCTGCAGCTCGCCCCGCGGATCGAGGACCCCGTCTCGTTTGAGGACGAAACGGGGGGCGGGCGAGCGGAAGAGGCGCAAGCGGAAGCGGCCTGATGCGCATCCTGATCGCGACCGACGCCTGGCGGCCCCAAGTCAACGGCGTCGTGTCGACCCTGGAGCGGATGACCCAGGCGGCGGCCGAATTCGGGGCGGAATTTGAATTCCTCACTCCCCAGGGCATGTGGACCGCGCCATTGCCCTCCTACCCCGAGATTCGCCTGGCGCTCCCGAACCTGTGGCGGATCGGCCGCCAGATCGAAGACGCGGCGCCTGACCATATCCATATCGCCACCGAAGGCCCGATCGGCTGGCTGACGCGGCGCTATTGCCTCCGGCGCAAACGGATTTTCACCACCAGCTACCACACCCGCTTTCCCGAATACGTATCGGCGCGGTTCGGCGTGCCCGAATGGATCACCTATGCGTGGTTGCGCAATTTTCACGCGCCTTCGGCCGCGGTGATGGCCCCGACGCCGACCATCGGCGCCGATTTGACCCGCCGCGGCTTCACGCGGGTCAGGCTTTGGACGCGCGGCGTCAACCACGCTCTCTACCGCCCGCGGACACAGCGCGCGCTCGACCTGCCGCGGCCGATCTTTCTCTCGGTCGGACGGGTGGCGGTGGAAAAGAACCTCGAGGCGCTGCTCGGCCTCGACCTGCCCGGCTC
>JBAUXQ010000299.1:0-1639 GCA_049584355.1 Roseiarcus sp.
TCGATGTCGAATACGCCCGCGACTCGATCGGCTTCCGCTGGGCCGGATGCGACGAAGGCGACGAGGTCCGAGGCGAAGGAACCGCCGAACTCCTCGACGACGGCACGATCGAGATCGAATTCGCCTACGACAACGGCGACGAAGCCGTCCTCAAAGCAAAACGAGACCCTTCTTCAACAGCCTGCTAGGACCAGAACAGCGCCATTCTCCGCGCAGACCTGCACGGCTGGCGTGTTGCCGCCATAGCGCATCGTTTCAGGTCCAGGCGCAGGTATCGAGCCGCGAGTTCCGTAAAGCGTCACGAGCATTATTGACCTAGCTCCCAGAACAGGGCGATTGCACCGAGAAACTCGCCTTGGATTCCGAGTATTGGAATCGCTCCCACTTCAAGATGACGCTGGACGCCGTTCAGGCCCTGGATGAAGAGCCGCTCGTGGGCAGGACGCCGCTCGTGGAGGGCAATCATCAGCGCGAGTTCGGCGGGTGGTATAGGCTGCCCTCATGGTCTACAGGAGCAAAAATCGTCGACCATTCTTCCGCCGGCATCGCGCCAGTCTCGTCGAACCGCCTGCCCAATAGAACCTCAGCCGGCTCGTTGTAGAAGAGGAGTGTCCCGTTGGGATCGACAAGAAAAGTCGGGACGCTCAGGTATCCAGCGAGTTGCCTTGGCATTGGATCGGGTGGGCCATCACGGCTGTCCTGAAACGCCTCGATTCCGAGCCAGGCGCTTGGAGCGATTTCTCAGATTGACCGACAAAGGAGCTCCAGACAACCCTCTGAAGTTCGCCGTCTCGTAGTTGAGGGTTGGCTTCAGAGCGGTTCCGCCCCATGCATTCCAGTCGGCGCCTGGAGAGAAATATCGGTCGATGCTGAGACTGGCGCGGATGTAACGCGCATGTTCAAACGACGCCCCTTGCCCAGTCTGAAGATCACGTCGCTATGGCTCTCCCGCGGCGGCGGATTGCCCACACTGTGGAGGGGAGCGGCGCGAACTTTGGCGCGATTTTCGGCGGGCGTGGAGGCTACTGAACATGCTGTTTTGGGCCTGAAGGGTGAGGTTGATGTGATCAACCGTTGTTCGGACCCAACGCGTTAATGTGCTCTCTCAGTTCATTGCAAGCCGGCGCAAGCTGGGTGGCAACATCCGCGCCATTCTCGAAACGATAAGTGATCGTTGTCACGCCAGCGAAATCGCTCGGAAGCTTGACATCTTCCAGTCTCGGCTCCAGGAGGATCGCCCGACTTCGCCCGAGACGCCCCACAAATAGCCCAAGCTCGAAAATAACGTTGTCTCGGGGGCCAGGCCAGGTCTTTCCTTGAGTTGCTGTCAAATCGTCGGCGTGCGCAATCGCGACTGCGAAGTCTGAATCATCAACTCGCGCCTCCAAGATTTCGAGAGGGTAGTTCGTGGCGCGGAAAACTCCGTCCCTCCAAACGACGTGGTGAAGGGGTCGCTCGCAAACGCGTTTTGAACCGCGCTGGCTATGGGCAAATCTTCTGTAGAACATACGATAAGGATTCGAATCTCCTCCCGCAAAGTGCCTACCAGAGCGTTCCTCTGTAAGAGGCGGCCAGCCAACTCCTGCGCGACGTAGCGAAATATCTGAGGATATCGATTGCCGAGGTCCGTGAACAATTC
>JBAUXQ010000300.1:0-8043 GCA_049584355.1 Roseiarcus sp.
TTGCGGTTCCGGTCGGCGCCGGCACGCTTGGGCGCATCATGAATGTGATCGGCAATCCGGTCGACGAGGCCGGACCGATCCCACACCGGGAGACGCGCGCCATCCATCAGGACGCCCCGGCCTATACCGATCAATCGACCGAGGCGGCGATCCTCGTCACCGGCATCAAAGTCGTCGATCTGCTCGCGCCCTATGCCAAGGGCGGCAAGATCGGCCTGTTCGGCGGCGCCGGCGTCGGCAAGACCGTGCTGATTCAGGAACTGATCAATAACGTCGCCAAGGCGCATGGTGGTTACTCGGTGTCCGCCGGCGTCGGCGAGCGCACCCGTGAAGGTAATGACCTCTATCACGAGTTCATCGAATCGAAGGTCAACGCCGATCCGCACGATCGCAATTCGAACGTAAAATCGAAATGCGCGCTGGTGTTTGGCCAGATGAACGAACCGCCCGGCGCACGGATGCGCGTCGGACTGGCCGGCGTCACCGTCGCCGAGCATTTCCGCGACCAGGGCCAGGACGTGCTGCTGTTCATCGACAACATCTTCCGCTTCACTCAGGCGGGTTCGGAAGTCTCGGCGCTACTTGGCCGCATTCCATCTGCGGTCGGCTACCAGCCGACTCTCGCCACCGACATGGGCGCCCTGCAAGAGCGCATCACCACCACGACGAAGGGTTCGATCACCTCGGTGCAGGCGATCTACGTTCCCGCCGACGACCTGACCGATCCGGCGCCGGCGACCTCCTTCGCCCATCTCGATGCGACGACGGTGCTGTCGCGCGCGATCTCGGAAAAGGGCATCTATCCGGCGGTCGACCCGCTCGATTCGACCTCGCGCATGCTGACGGCGGCGATCGTCGGCGAGGAACACTACAACGTCGCCCGCCAAGTCCAGCAGGTGCTGCAGCGCTACAAGGCCCTGCAGGACATTATCGCGATCCTCGGCATGGACGAACTGTCGGAAGAGGATAAGCAGACCGTTGCCCGCGCGCGCAAGATCGAGCGGTTCCTGTCGCAGCCGTTCGACGTCGCGGCCGTGTTCACTGGGACGCCCGGCGTGCAGGTCAGCATCGAAGACACCGTGAAGGGCTTCAAGGGCATAGTCGAAGGCAAGTACGACAGCCTGCCCGAAGCCGCCTTCTACATGGTCGGCACGATCGAGCAGGCGGTGGAGAAAGCCAAGAAACTGGCTGCTGAAGCGTAAAGCGTTTCACGCGCGGGAGTCGTCGCTATGGCCACTTTCCACTTTGAGCTGGTCTCGCCGGACAAGATGCTATTCAACGGCTCCGCTCAAGCGGTGCTCGTGCCGGGCGCCGAAGGCGACTTCCAGGTGCTAAGCGACCACGCGCCGGTGATGACCGCGATGCGTCCCGGAGTCGTTGGAATCGACGACGCGGAGGGCAAACACGCTCGCGTATTCGTGCGCGGCGGCTTTGCCGATGCGAGCAAGAAGGGTCTCATCCTCCTCGCAGAAACGGCGATCCCGTATGAGGACTTGAGCGCCGACAAGCTCGGCCAGGAGATCAAGAACGCGGAGGAGGATCTCGCCGACGCGGGCGAGGATCAGAAGCGGCTGGCCCAAGAGAAGCTCGACCGCTTGCGCGAGCTCAAGGACGCGATCAAGCTTTGAGAGCGAGCGGAGCTTGTTCACTCGCGATCTCTTGCTCCCGCCTGGTTCGTCTCGCGCATGACTCAGGATGACTACGACGCGTTCTGCGCTTGCCTGCCTCACACGACGCACGTCGTCCAATGGGGCGACGCGAGCGTCTGGAAGATCGGAGGCAAGGTCTTCGCGATCGGCGGGTGGTCGAACGCGCCCGAGTTCAGCGTGAGTTTCAAATGCTCTCTGGCGAGCTTTGCAATTCTGAGCGAACTGCCGGGGATGCGCCCGGCGCCCTATCTCGCCTCCCGCGGATTGTCCTGGGTGCAGCGCCTCGACACGCGCTCGCTCAGCGATGATGATCTCAAGAAGTACGTGCGCCAGAGCTACGCGCTGGTCGTTGCAGGCCTGCCCAGAAGGACGCAGCGCGCGCTGGGGGTCGGCGCCTCGCGATGACCGACCGGGGACATCGGCGACAATGACCCCGTCCGACATCCGCTCCGCCCATGCGCGCATTCGCGGCCACATCCGCCGCACGCCCATCCTGGAGACCGCTTCACCAATCGCCGGTGCGCCGCCGCTGTCGCTCAAGCTCGAATGCCTGCAGTACAGCGGGTCGTTCAAGGCCCGCGGCGCCTTCTACAATCTCCTGACCCGGCCGGCGCTTGCGGCAGGGTGCGCGACGGCGTCGGGCGGCAACCATGGCGCCGCCGTCGCCTTCGCCGCTCAAAAGCTCGGCATCCGGGCGCACGTCTTCGTGCCGGAAATCGCAACACCCGCCAAGATTGCGAAGATCAAGGCCTATGGAGCCGAGGCCATCATCGGCGGCGGGTCTTACGCCGAAGCGCAGGAGCGTTGCGACCAATATGTCGCGGAGAGCGGCGCGCTGCTTGTCCATCCCTACGACGCGGTCGAGACCATCGCGGGCCAGGGCACGCTGGCGCTGGAGTGGGAGGAGGACCTCGAACGACTCGGGCTGCGAAAGCTTGACACCGTTCTCATCGCGGTCGGCGGCGGCGGGCTCATCGCCGGGGCGGCCGCCTGGTTCGCTGGCCGGGTCAAAGTGGTTGGCGTCGAGCCTGACGGTTCGCGCGCGCTTCACGCGGCGCTCGAGGCGAACGCGCCGGTCGACGTGTCGGTCAAGTCGATCGCCGCCGACTCGCTCGGCGCAAGGCGCGTGGGCGACCTCAATTTCAGGATCGCAAGGCAGTTCGTGAGCAGCGTGGTCCTGGTCACGGATGCGGCCATCGCAGACGCGCAGCGCCGACTCTGGGCCGACGTGTCGGTTGTCGCGGAGCCCGGCGGCGCCGCGGCCTTCGCCGCCCTCGCGAGCGGCGCCTATCGGCCGGAACCGGATGAGCGGGTCGGCATTCTCGTCTGCGGCGCCAACGCCGATTTGGCGGCGCTCGCTTAAAGCCGAGTTGGCCGCCGCGCCGCTCCATGACCCCCTTGAGGCAAAATCGCCCTCGCGGCCATTGCGATGGGCAGGGGCCCGAACTATTGTCCGGCCGCTTTCCGCCGGGCCTGGCCAGTCTTGCGGCACGTTGGGGCGTCGCCAAGCGGTAAGGCAGCGGATTTTGATTCCGCCATGCGGAGGTTCGAATCCTCCCGCCCCAGCCACGCCTGCCTTTCCACTCCCCAAAGGCCGGCCCGGAAGAGCTCAGGATTTCGATTGATCTGGCGGGCCGCGAAGCCGAGGACATCCCGTTGCCAAGCGCGCCCAGTTGCGCGAATGTAGAGCTGCGCGGGGCCGCTTTCGTCGGCGGGTTCTTTCGGGATGGGAACGCAATGACGCCGGCGGCGGGTGAATTCGAGTCCATTGTTCGCCTCGAGGGTGTGCAAAAGTACTTCGGCGCCGTGCACGCGCTACGCGACATCGACCTCTCGATAGGACGCAACGAGATCGTCGGGCTCATCGGCGACAATGGCGCGGGCAAATCGACGCTGATCAAGCTCATGACCGGCGTGCTGGCGCCGACCTCGGGCAGGATCTTCATCCGCGAGCGCGAAATTCAGCCCGGCGAGTACTCGGTCCGGATGGCGCACGATCTGTCGATCGAAACGGTCTACCAGGATAAATCGCTGGCCGAAAAGCAGCCTCTGTGGCGCAATTTCTTCGTCGGCAGACAGATTACGAACCGGTTCGGCTTCATCGACATCAAGCGGGAGAAGGAGGTCGCCCAGAAGATCCTGATCGACACCATCGGCTTTCGGGGCGTCGGCATCACTGTCGATTCGACGGTCGGCAATTTGTCCGGAGGCGAGCGTCAGGGCATCGCGATCGGCCGGGCGATGCACTACAACGCCGACCTCATCGTGCTCGACGAGCCCACCGCGGCGCTCGGCGTCGCCGAGGTGCGCAAAGTGGTCGAATTCGTGCGCCGCATCAAACAGTCCGGGCGCGCCTGCATCTATATTGAACATAATCTGGCGCACGTGCATGAAGTCGCGGATCGCCTGGTCGTGCTCGACCGCGGGCGCGTGGTCTCGGAGATCAATCCGAAGGACATGACGGTGCCCGAACTGACCGAATATCTGATTGCGCTGCAGCACAAGGCGTGAGGGGAGACGATCCGGATGGCTCAGCGGTCAGGCGTTTCGATCTTGCAGCGCTTCGAAGCCCTGCCGATCATTATCGTGTTCGCCCTGCTGCTGGCGCTGTTCATGTATCTGGCGCCGGAGGTTTTCCTCGCCCCTTACATGTACACGACATTCCTCTCCACCTGGCCGCCCCTAATCCTGCTCGCCACCGGCCTCACCTTCGTGATCGGCGCCGGCGAAATCGACCTTTGCTTTCCATCGATCATCGCCTTTTCCGGCTTCGTCTTTGCGGTCCTGTTCAAAGAATACGACCTCGGCTGGATTGCGGTCGTCGCCGGCCTCGCCTCGGGGATTCTGGTCGGGTTCGTCAACGGCGTCATCGTCGCCAAGGTTGGCATTCCCTCCTTCATGACGACGCTCGCGACCCAGTTCTTCTGGGCCGGCATGGCGACCGTGCTTTCGGGCGGCAAGTCCTACGCCCTGCGCGGCGCCGAGGAGAGTTCGGTGTGGCAATGGATCGTCGGGCGTCCGTTTGCGTCGGCGTCGACGCCCTGGCTGCAGGAGGTTTCGATCCAGGGGCTGTGGACCGCGATCATCGTCGGCTTTCTCTGGGTCGTCCTCACCCGCCACCGCTTCGGCGAGCACGCGATGTTCATCGGCGATTCCAATGACGTCTCGCGGGTGGTCGGCATCGACGTCGATCGCGAGAAGATCAAGATCTTCACCCTCATGGGCTTTCTGGCCGCCTGCGCGGCGATCATTCTCACGCTCGAAAACAAGAACTTCTTCGGCAACCAGGGCCAGGGTTATCTCCTGACCGCGATCGCCTCGGTGCTGATCGGCGGCACGTCGATCTTCGGCGGCCAGGCGACCATCATCGGGACGGTGTTCGGCTGCTTCATCATCGGCATGGTCGAGGCCGGCCTCGTCGCAGCCGGCCTAACCGGCGCGTGGGTGAGGACTGTGCAGGGGCTTATCTTCCTGGTGTCGATCATCTTCTACCTGTATGCGGACGAACCGCAGCGCCGGCGGGCGCTCTTCGCCAATATGCGATCGTTCGGCAGATTTGGCGGCATGCGGGCGTCGGAGGAGGGAGGGGTTCGCCGATAGGCACGGACCGGACCGAACGGGATCGAGAGCAAGCGGACATGCGCCACATCCCGCGCCGGCGGAGCTGCCGAAGCAAGGGCCATCGCCAAGAACGCCGCCTCAAGTTGACCCACGCGCGCTAAAATCATATTGTAATACTTATCGAACCAATGGTCCCATGGGATGAAATGCTCGTCCGAGAATTCGCCGGCGGGGCAAGGGAGCGCTCGCGTCACGCCGTTGTCGCCAGGCCGCGGCCCGGGATCGGGCAGAAAGGGCCATTGTCCCGAATTTGACCAGCTTCGAAAATCCGCGCGGACGACCGTCCGAACGCTCCAAGATATATGGACTTCCAATGTGGGAGGGGCGCGCCGACAAAGGCGGCCCGAATAGGCAAGGGAGAAACGAACATGCGTCTGGCACATTTTCTTCTGGCCGGCGTCGCCGCGGCCGGGCTCGCGGTCGCCGCCGCGCCGGCTTCGGCCGACCCGATCGGCAAAGGGCTCGTGATGTACATGCAGATGGGCGGCAATCCCGGCGACGGAGCGACGCTCGCTCGTCAGACCGGAGCGAAGGAAGCCGCCGAAGCGCTCGGCGTGGAGCTCAAGTCGCAATTCTCGGCCTGGGCGCCCGAGACGATGATCAACCAGTTCAAGGAAGCGATGGCGGCCAGGCCGAACTGCATCGAGATTATGGGCCACCCCGGCTCGACCGCGTTCCATGACCTGGTCAAGCAGGCCGTCGACGAGGGCATCGTCGTCACCTCCGGCAATTCGCCGCTGACCGATCTGCAAAACGAGTTCGGACCCAAGGGCTTCGGCTACGCCGGCGTCGATCTCTATGCGGGCGGCGCTCTCACCGCCAAGGCGATGCTCGCCCAGGGCCTGAAGGCCGGCGACCAGGCGATGGTCTATGGCGTGTTCAGCCAGGCCGAGCGCGGCCAGTCCGAGAAGGGCCTCGCCGACACGCTCGAGAAGGCCGGGCTCAAGGTGGACCGGCTCGAGATTACCCAGGAAGTCAACAGCGACACTTCGCTCGGCGTGCCGATTCTGGTCGCCTACATCCAGGCGCACCCGAACCTCAAGGCGATCGGAACCCAGCACGGCGGCGTGACCGGCATCATGGATGAAGTCTTGAAGAAGGCGGGCAAGAAGCCGGGCGACATCATCGTCGGCGGCATCGACCTCGCCCCCTCGACGATCAGCGGCCTCAAGTCCGGCTACGTCAGCGCCACCCTCGATCAGTTGCTCTACATGCAGGGCTTCTTTCCGGTCGTGCAATGCGTGATGTCCGCAAAATACAAGATGCCGGGGCTGTCGCTCAACACCGGCGCCGGCACCGTCACGCCGAAGACGATCGATGCGCTGACCAAGCTCATCGACGCTGGCATCCGCTGAGGCTGACTGGCGCGCTCGAAAAAAGCGAACGTCATCGATCGCGGGCGCGCAGCGCGTCCGCGATCGGGCAAGGGGCGGCGCGGCGGCGTCGCTCCCGCGCCCGGCGCGCTCACAAAAGAAACCGAGAGCCACGCGAGCGCTTATGTTCACCCTAGGCGTTGATTTCGGAACCAACTCGGTGCGCGCGCTGGTCGTTCGCTGTTCGGACGGCGCGGAATTCGGCAGCCGCGTGGTCGACTATCCTTCCGGCGCCCAGGGCGTCCTGCTCGATCCGAAAGACGGGCTCCTGGCGCGTCAGCATCCCGGAGACTACCTCTTCGGCCTGGAGGAGAGCATCACGGGCGCGCTCGCCGCCGCCGGGCGCAAGCCCGATTTCGACCCGTCGAAAGTCCTGGGGATCGGCCTCGACTCGACCGGGTCAAGCCCGATTCCCGTCGACGCTCAAAACCGCCCGCTGGCGTTGAGCGACCGGTGGAGAGCCAATCTCGACGCCGAGTGCTGGCTATGGAAAGATCACACCGGCTGGCGCGAGGCGGCCAGGATCACTGAGCTCTGCGCCAAGCACAGGCCTCAGTACATCGCCAAATGCGGCGGGGTCTACTCATCTGAATGGTTCTGGGCGAAGCTCTGGCATTGCCTCAATGTCGCTCCGGAAACGTTCAACAGCGCCTTTTCATGGGTCGAGCTCGCCGACTGGGCGCCGTCCGTGCTCGCCGGCGTCGCCGACCCGCGACTGGTCAAACGGGGGGTGTGCGCCGCGGGGCATAAGGCGCTCTACTCCGACGATTGGGGCGGCGTTCCGGACAAGGAGTTCTTGACTGCGCTCGACCCGCGCCTCGCCGACCTCAGGGACCGTCTCTACGAAAAAGCCTACGACGCCACCGAGCCCGCCGGGTTTCTTTGCTCCGATTGGGCGACGCGACTGGGGCTTGCCGCTGGGATTCCGATCGCGATCGGAGAATTCGACGTTCACTACGGCGCGATCGGCTGCGGCGTCCGCGAGGGCACGCTCGTCAAGGTAATCGGGACTTCGACGTGCGACTGCGCCGTCGTTTCGGCCGAAAAGCCAATCACCGATATTCCCGGCATCTGCGGCATCGTGAAAGGAGCCATCCTGCCGGGCTTCTTCGGCATCGAGGCCGGACAGTCGGCCGTCGGCGACATTTTCAAATGGTGGGTCGAGGTCGTCCTCGGCGGCGACGCGGCGCTTCACGCCGAGCTGACCGCCGAGGCTGCGAAGCAACGTCCCGGGCAAGCCGGCCTTCTGGCCCTCGACTGGAACAACGGCAACCGGACCATTCTCGTCGACCAGCGGCTCACCGGCCTGCTGCTCGGCCAGGACCTTTATACGACGCGGGCGGACATCTATCGCGCCTTGATCGAGGCGACCGCGTTCGGGGCGCGCGCGATCATCGAGC
>JBAUXQ010000301.1:0-4066 GCA_049584355.1 Roseiarcus sp.
CGCATAAGAGATGAACGTCATCCACATGCCGAGCGAGATCGAGACCGGGAGCTTCTCCTTGATCAACTCGAGCACCGGCACGTCGCGGTAGTAGCTCTTGCCGAAGTTGAAAGTCAAATAGTCGCGCACGAGAATCCAGAACCGCTCCAGCGCCGGCTTGTCGAAGCCGTATTGTTTCTCTAATTCCTTGATGAATTTCGGATCGAGGCCCTGCGAGCCGCGATAGCGCGATGAGATGTCGCCGCCGGCCTGCGCCACGCCTGAGCCGATCTGGCCTCCGCCGCCGCCGAACCCCGCGGTCGAGCTCTGGTCCGTCCCCTGCAACTGGGCGATCACGCGCTCGACCGGGCCGCCGGGAACGAACTGCACGATCGCGAACGACACCGCCATGATGCCGAGGATCGTCGGGATCATCAGCAGGAGGCGACGCAGGATATAGGCTAGCATGCCTCGTCAGCCGGTCTGCGCCGGGCGGAGCGCCCAGCGCTTCTCAGAGTCCAATGGTCTTGGCCTTCGCTTCGTCCCACCACCAGGCGCCGGGCGCGCCGGTGCCAAGCTTGGGCTGGCGCTCAGGCCGGGAAAAGACGTCCCAATGAGCGACCCATGCGGTGTCGCGATACCAATTCGGCACCCAATAGTGGCCGGCGCGCAGCACCCTGTCGAGCGCTCGGGCGGCCGTGTTGAGCTCGTCCCGCGACTGCGCCGTCGCAATTTTCTCGATGAGCGCGTCAACCGCGGGATCGGCGACGCCAGCGAGATTGCGCGAGCCGTTCTGAGCGGCGGCGGCCGACGAGAAGACCACCCGCAAACCGACGCCGGGCGTCGTCGATCCGGGCAGCGCCTCGGTGACGACGTCGAAATCGAACGCTTCCGTGCGGCTCTTGAGCTGCGCAGCGTCAACAACGCGCAGATTGGCCTGAATGCCGAGCCGGCCGAGATTCTGCATGAACGGCGTCAGATGCGGCTGCATGAAGTTGGAGCTGTCGAGGAATTCGATCGTCAACGGCTTGCCGCTCGGCAGCATCAATGTCTCGCCGACGCGCTTGCAGCCGGCGGAGAGCAGGAGGTCATAAGCTTGCTTGAGCAGCTTGCGGTCGCTGCCGGAACCGTCGCTGACCGGGGGCGTGTAAGGATCGTCGAAGACGGACGGGTCGAGCTTGTCGCGAAACGGCTCGAGCAGCTTGAGCTCGTCCGGACCCGGCTTCCCCTTCGCCTCCATATCGGTGTTGGGAAAGTAGGAGATGATCCGCTTGTAGGACGAATACATCACGTTCTTGTTGGTCCATTCGAAATCGAAGGCGAGACCGATCGCCTCGCGCACGCGCGGATCGCGGAACTGCTCGCGGCGGGTGTTGAGATACCAGCCCTGGATAGAGGACGGCGCCCCGTTGTGGAGATCCTCCTTCTTGATCCGGCCGTCCTTGACCGCGGGAAAGTCATAGGAAGTCGCCCAGAAGCGCGAGGTGAATTCCTCGTGATAGTTGATCGCCCCGGCCTTGAACGCCTCGAACGCGACCTGCCGCTCGCGATAATATTCGAAGCGCAGGCGGTCGAAATTGTTCTGACCGAGGTTGACCGGCAGCTTTGCCCCCCAGTAGCCGGGATCGCGCGCGTATTCGATGAACCGCCCCTGCTCGAACGTCTTGACCTTATAGGCGCCGGAGCCGAGCGGCGGATCAAGCGTCGCCGCGGTGAAATCGCGGCCGCTCCACCAGGCCGCCGAGAACACCGGCATGCCGACGACGATGAGATGCGCATCGCGGCTGCGCCCCTCGACAAAGCGCACATGCACCACGTCGTCGCCTTCCGGATTGGCCTGCTCGACCTCTTTCAGAAGCTGGGCGTAGATCGGATGGCCCTTTTCCTTGAGCACATTGAGAGAGAAGGCGACATCGGCCGCGGTCACCTTCGAGCCGTCGAAGAAGCGCGCTTCCGGTCTGAGCCGGAAACGGTAGTCGAGCTTGTCGGCCGAGACCCTGACCGATTGCGCCAGCAGGCCGTAGACCGAATCCGGCTCGTCGCCGTTGGCGGTCATCAGCGTGTCGAAGGTGGCCGACATGCCGGCCGCGCCGTTGCCCTTCCAGGTATAGATATTGAGGGTGTCGAAGGTGTCGAAGTTCTGGTTGCCGCTCGTCCCGGTGATCTGAAGCGACAGCAGGCCGCCGGTCGGCGCGTCGGGATTGACATAGGAGAAATGCGGGAAGTCCGGGGGCAGCGCGAGGTCGCCGAAGGACGAAAGGCCATGGGTCTCGACGGAATCGTCGGCAAGCGCGGCGAACGGGCGGCAGATGAGCGCCGCCAGCACCCCGCCCGCGCCGGCCTTCAAAGCCGCTCTGCGGGTCAATGCCATGGTCATCGAATCGTCCGCCTTTGAGCTTGCCATCATCCGCGATGTACCGCGCCTCGGCGCTCTTCGCTAGCGACCGCGGCGAAAACGAGGCGGCGAGGGTATAGGCCGCGGCCACGGCGGGTTAAAGTTCGTTCATGAACCTCTGGGCAGGCTCCTCGACGGCGCCCTCCGCCGGGACGCGCTTGCCTTCCGTCGCCGCCACCGTCTTTGATTGAAACCGGCATGGACGTTCGAGAGGCGCGATTCGAAGATGCAGACGAGGCATGCCTCGTTATGAGGCGTTCGATCGCGGAGCTTTGCGAAGCCGACCATCACGGCGACCCGGCGCTGCTTGCCGCCTGGCTCGCCAACAAGACGCCGAAAGTTTTCGTGGGATGGATGCGGCGCACCGACGCCTCCTATCTTGTCGCGACCGAGCGCGGCGCGATCGCGGCCGTCGGGGCCGTGACTGACGGCGGCGAAATTCTCCTCAACTATGTTTCCCCCGATGCGAGGTTTCGGGGCGCGAGCAGCGCCCTGCTCGCGGGCCTTGAAGCCCGCGCCGCCGGCCGCGGCGCCCGACAATGCGCGCTCATCAGCACTGAGACGGCGCGCCGCTTCTATCGCGCGCGCGGATATGAGGAAATCGGCGCGCCGGTGAGAAAGTTCGGGATGGACTCCGGCTTTCCCATGGCCAAGGCCCTGGCGGGGCCGGCGCCCTTGCCGGGCCGGGCTGCGGACGTGTAAGGGCGTGCCGACGCGGCTCGAACCGCCAAAAGCGCGTCGGTTCGAGCCTATCGTTCGCCGACAACGGCGGTGACGGAGAAGATCCTCGCGTGAGCGACGTCGTCGCGCCTTCAGGCCCGCCGGGGCGGCTTACGATCGATCTCGGCGCTTTGGCCGACAACTGGCGCAAGCTCGCCCGCCTGGCGGCGCCTGGGCGATGCGCCGCCGTCGTCAAGGCTGACGCCTACGGGATCGGCCTCGCCGAGGCTACTCCGGCGCTGTGGGACGCGGGCGCGCGCGTCTTTTTCGTCGCCCATTTGGGCGAGGGGGTCGAGGCGCGCCGGCGACTGCCCGCCGAGGCGGCGATCTACGTGCTCAACGGCCTCGAGAGCGGAGCGGAACCCGCGGACTACGCGCGCCACAGCCTCGCGCCGGTCATTGGCGGAGAGGAGGAGCTGGCGCGCTGGTCCGCCTTCGCCGCGCAATGCGGGAGGACTAGCCCGTGCGCCCTGCATCTCGACACCGGCATGAATCGGCTCGGCTTCGAATCGCTGGCCCGGCTGCGGGCGGCAATGGAGACGCACGGCGCTGCGAGCGGGGCCGATCTGCTGATGAGCCATTTCGTCTCGTCCGAGTTGCCTGACGATCCAGCCAACCCGGCGCAGATCGCGCGGTTCGACGCTGCCCGCGCCGCCTTCCCGAGACTCCCCGCCTCGTTCGCCAATTCTTCGGCAATGTTCCTTAGCCCGCGCCCGATCCATGACCTGGCCCGGCCGGGCTATGCGCTCTACGGCGGCAATCCGACGCCAGGGGGCGCAAACCCGATGCGCCCCGTCGTGACGCTCACCGTCGCGATCCAGCAGACCCGCTGGATCGAGGCCGGCATGACCTGCGGCTACAACGCCCAGTGGACCGCCAGGCGACGCACGCGGCTTGCCACCCTGCTCGCCGGCTACGCTGACGGCCTGCCGCGCGGCGCTGGCGCAACGGACGAGCGGCCCGGAGCGGAGG